>JALYIX010000177.1 GCA_030775565.1 Pseudomonadota bacterium
TATAATCCGAGTAATTCTTGTACCCGAGCAACGCCGCCTGCTTGGCGCGCAATTGGGCAATCTCCGAAATCAGCGGTCGCGTGTCGTTCGCCCCGCCATGGCTCGCGCGGTCGATGCTCGCCTTGAACAGCGCCTCGCGAGTCGCGCGGTTGGTCAGCGACGCAAGCTGCGGCTGCTGCGTCGTGTTCTGCAGCGGGATCAGATAGCCGTCGAGCTTGCGCGCCTTGGCGGCCTCGGCGGCCGCGGCGATATCCTCGTCCGACAGGCCGGCGAGCGCAGCCTTGTCCGTGACATGAAGCGCCCCCTCCTTGGTCGCGGCGAGCAACTTCTGCCCGAACGCGGTTTGCAGCGTGCCGATGCGCAGGTTGAGCGCCTTGAGCTCGGCCTGTTTGGCCGGCGACAGCAGCGCGCCCGAGTGGACGAACCTGTTGTACTGCACCTCGAGCAGCCTCGCCTGCTCGGCATTCAGCCCGAGGCTCGCCTGGCGGTCGTGCAGACTCTTCACCCGCTGGAACAGCTTGGCGTTGAGATAAATGAAATCATTATGCGCCGCGAGCAATGGCGAGGTCTTGGTGTCGACCGCGTCGAGCGCGGGATTGGTGTTCGCGCCAGAGACCGCCGAAAAGGCAAGCTGCGCGCGCTCCAACAGCAGCCCCGACCGCTCCATCGCGCCCAGTGTATTGTCGAACGTCGGCACCGCCTGCTGGGTGGCGATGGCCAGGATCTCGGCCTTCTGCTGCGCCATCCCCGCGAGGAAGGCGGGCAAATAATCGCTATCCTTGATCCGCGAAAAGTCGGGCGCCCGGAACGGCAACGTCGAAGCCGCAGCGAACGGGTTGGAGGCAGGGAGCGAAGCGCTGCCCCGCGCGAGCATTGTACGATGCCTGACCGGCGCGGCGGCAAGCGGTGTCGCCACGGCAATCATTGCCGTCGCGGCAAGCAGGGTACGAAACATGGAAAGCTGCTCCTGAAACGAATAATTCGCCCCTTTCCAGCGCGATCGCGCCTTTCGCAAGCCTGAATTGCCTTGGCTTCACTCCGCCGCTTGTGCTGCGGCCTCGAGCTCCCGCTCGGCTGCCTGGCGGTTCCACAGCTCGGCATAGAGCCCCCCCGCGCCAAGCAGCGACTGGTGCGTGCCCCGTTCCGCAACTCGTCCCTCGTCGAGCACGATGATCTGGTCGGCCTCTGCCACGGTCGATAGGCGGTGCGCGATGACGATCGTCGTGCGGTCGCGAATCGCGCCCTGCAGCGTCGCCTGGATCGCTTCCTCGGTGCGGCTGTCGAGCGCCGACGTCGCCTCGTCGAGGATCAGGATCGGCGGGTTCTTGAGCAGCGTCCGGGCAATCGCCACGCGCTGCTTCTCGCCGCCGGACAGCTTCAAGCCTCGCTCCCCGACCATCGACTCATACCCCTTGGGCAGCGAGGCGATGAACTCGTCGATCGCCGCCCCCGCTGCGGCCTGCTCGACCGCGGCTTGATCCGCCCCCTCGCGGCCATAGGCGATATTGTAGGCGATGGTGTCGTTGAACAGCACTGTGTCCTGCGGCACGATCCCGATCGCCCCGCGCAAACTGTCCTGCCGAACCGCCGAAATATCCTGCCCGTCGATCGTGATCCGGCCCCCGGTCGGCTCGTAGAAACGATACAACAGCCGCGCGAGCGTCGACTTGCCCGCCCCCGATGGCCCGACCACCGCCAGGCTCGTCCCCGGCGGCACATCGAAGCTGACCCCCTTCAAGATCTGCCGGTCGGGATCATAGGCGAAGCGCACATCCTCGAACCGCACCGCCCCGCGCGTCACGTTGAGCGCGGGCGCACCCGGCACGTCGACGATCTCCTGCGGCGTATCGAGCAGGACGAACATCGCCTCCATGTCGATCAGCCCCTGCTTGATTGAGCGATAGACCCACCCCAGCATGTCGAGTGGCCGGAACAGTTGCATCAGCAGCGAATTGACCAGCACCACGTCGCCCGGGGTGAATTCGCCCTTCGACCAGCCCCACACCGTATAGCCCATCGCCCCGGCCATCATCAGGTTGGTGATCAGCGACTGGCCGATGTTGAGCCACGCCAGCGACACCTCGTTGCGCACCGCCGCCTTGGTGAACGCGCCGACCGCTTCGTCATAACGCCGCGCCTCGCGCTCCTCGGCGCCGAAATATTTGACCGTTTCGTAATTGAGCAGGCTGTCCACCGCGCGCCCGATGGCGCGGTTGTCGACCTCGTTCATCTGCCGCTGGATCCCCGCGCGCCAGTCGGTCACGAAGCGCGTGAAGCCGATGTAGATCGCGACCACCGCCAGCGTCCCCGCGACCAGCCCGCCGCCGAACTTGACGAAGAAGATGACGCAGATCGCGCCCAGCTCGATGATCGTCGGGGCAATGTTGAAGAGGAGGAAATAGAGCATCATGTCGATACTTTTCGTCCCCCGCTCGACGATCTTGGTCAGGCTCCCGGTGCGCCGCTCGAGGTGGAAGCGCAGCGACAGCGAATGGACATGGCGGAACACCCGGCTCGCCAATGCCAGTGCGGCGCGCTGCCCGACCTTCTCGAACAGGGCATTGCGCAGATTGTCCGCCAGCACCCCGCCGAACCGTGCCCCGGCATAGGCCAGCACCAATCCAATGACGATCGAGAAGCCCGCGCCATGGCCGCTCATCCGGTCGATGATGCCCTTGTAGGCGAACGGCATCAGCAGCGTCGTCGCCTTGCCGGCCAGCACGAGCAGGACCGCAACGATGACCCGCGCCTGGATCTCGCGCTCGCCCTTCGGCCACAGCATCGGCAGGAAGCGGATGATGGTCTTGAGGCTGCCCTTCTGGGCGGGATCGGTCGGAGGGGCGTCGCGCATCGCGCCCTAAGTAGGGTGGCGCTCGCCCGCCCGCAATTCACGCAGCCGAAACAACTGGAACCGTTCGATTAATCGGCGGTTATGCAGCCAGTTACTCAGCGGAGTGAGGCCATGGGCCCGGGTATGTTCGTGATTGCAATCCTCGGCTGCGGCGATGGGTCGGCGCAGTGCCAGTCGGTTGCCACCCTTCCCACGCGCTACGAGAGCAAGTCGAGTTGCGCCGCCGCGACCACATCCGCGCTCACGGCCAGCACCGGCTATGACTTCCCCGAACTCCAGGCCGAGTGCCGCTCGCTGCGCGCTCCGCTCTCGACCCAGAACCGCGACCGGAAAGACGCCGCGCGCGGCTGAGCTGCTGGCGAAAACTCCCAACTATTCGCGGTAAAAACCACCAACTTTGCAGCGTCCCGGGCACGCGTATCTGAAAACAAACGCTTTTTCCAATTGGCACGCCTCCTGCAATGAGGATGGCATGGCCCCGATCAAGGGTCACCAAGAAGGTAAAAAGACCATGACCAGCTTCACCAATGCCCGCCACACCGCCGTGTCGCTCGCCGCCGCGTTCGTCACCGCGATGCTGTTCGTCGCCTCCGCCGTCGGCCCCGCCGCGCACCTCACCTTCGCCTGATCGACCCGGTCGACCACGCTCCTTCAAGGATCATCGCAATGAACGGACGTTTCCTCCTCAACCGCAGCCGCGCCAAGGTCATGGGGGTTGCAGCGGGCATCTCCGACTGGACCGGGGTCGACGTCCTCGCCGTCCGCCTCGGCCTGATCGTCGCGACGCTGGTCACCGGCCCGGTCGCCATCCTGCTCTACATCCTGACCGGCTGGCTCGCGACCGACGACCGCTAGGAAGCCGGCACGAACTGCGCCACAAGCGGGCGATGTTCACGCTCGCGCTGATCTTCATGCTCCAGGCGCCACCGCCGCTCGACAGGAACGGGCCGCTCGACGCGATCGGCAAGACGCTCGACGCAATGAACGCCGCGGGTCCGGAGCAGCCCGCCGACACGCAAGGCGTCATGACCATCCCCGACAATCCGGCAGCCCCGGGGTTCGTCGTTCCGCCACCGCCGAGCCCCGACCTGTTCGGGACCCGCGCCGCCCCCGGCCGGATCGACGGAACGGCCGGTGCCAGCTGGCGCCGCGTCCGCGACCAAGGCACTGATGCGCCGTGGCTCGAGACGCTCACCCGCCCGGTGCGCGCCCTCAAGCCGGCGCAGCAGCTCGGCTATGTCCAGGAGAGCGTCAACCATCGTGTCGCCTATCGCGACGACCGCGACTGGTGGGGCGAAGAGGATTATTGGGCGACCGCCGAGGAGACGCTGCGCACCGGTGGCGGCGATTGCGAGGATCTCGCGATCGTCAAATATCAGGCGCTCCGCCGCCTCGGTTTTCCCGCGGACAGCCTCTACCTCAGCATCGGCCGCGACACCGCGCGGGGCGATCACGCGCTCCTGCTGGTCCGCCTCGACGGCCGCTTCCTCGTCCTCGACGACCGCAACGACCGCCCGACCCCCGCCGAGCAGTTCCACAGCTTCGTCCCCGTGCTGACCTTCGTCGCCGACACCGAATATGTTCACGGCAGGACGGTGCGTTAGTTTCCGGCGATGGCGCGATCGACGATGGCCGGCCGCGCTTCTTCACCAAGCTGCTCCATCGTGCACTGGTCGGGCCGCTTGTCGGGTCGCCAGCGCAAAAACCCCGTCCCGTGACGAAACCGCCGCCCGGTGACATGGTCGAACCGCACCTCGACCACCAACTCGGTCTTTAGCGGCGACCATATGGTCGAGCGCTCGGTCGCCCAGCGGCTCGGCCCGCCCGGTGCTTCGCCAGTGAACCCCGGGCCGCCGACGAGTCCCTCCAGCTGCTTGGTCAACTCGCCCTTGTCGACCGCCGACAGTCCCGAACAATGCCCGACATGGTGAAGCATGCCATCCTCGTCGAACAGCCCGAGCAACAGAGTCGCGACTTCCTTCTTCTTGGTCGAATAGCGAAACCCGCCGACGACACAGTCCGCGCTGCGCATCCGCTTGACCTTGATCATCGCCCGCTCACCCGGCCGGTACGGCTCGTCGGTGCGCTTAGCGATGACCCCGTCGAGCGCGCTCCCGGTCCCTTCGAGCCAGCGCGTCGCGACGTCATGATCGTCGGTCATCGGCGACAGCCGCAGCAACTCCGAACGATGTTTGGCGTACAAGGTCTCGAGTTGCGTCCGCCGTTTCGCGAGCGGCTCGGTCGCCAACGTCTCACCTTCCAGGCTAAGCAGATCGAACAGCATCAGCCGCGCCGGTGTCTCGACCGACAGCCTGCGCACCCGGCTCTCCGCCGGATGCAGCCGCATCTGCAGCGCCTCGAACGAGAGCGTCGGCCCGACCGGAATGATCAGCTCCCCGTCGAGCACGCAGTCGGGCAGCCGGGCCAACCCAGCCACGACCTCGGGAAAATAGCGCCCAAGCGGCTTGCCAGACTTGGAAACCAGCGCGACCTCGCCCCCCGCGACATAGGCAAGACAGCGAAACCCGTCCCATTTGGGCTCATACTGCCACCCCGCGCCGTCGGGCAGCGCATCGGCGTTCTTCGCCTCCATCGGTTCAATCGCGTCCATCCCTGCGCCCAACGCCCGACCGCGCAAAAGGAATCGGCTTTCGCAAGCGCTGCTAACGGCCTAACATCCCCTCGAACCAGGAGATCAGCCAATGCGCCGCGTCCTCGCCCTAGTCCTTGCCGCCACCATCGCCGCCCCGGCCAGTGCCGCTCTCTCGGTCGGCGCCAAAGCCCCCGATTTCGAAACCACCGGTGCGATCGCCGGAAAGCCATTCAAGCTGCACCTCGCCGACCAGCTCAAGAAGGGCCCGGTCGTGCTCTATTTCTTCCCCAAAGCCTTCACGTCGGGCTGCACCGCCGAGGCGCACGCGTTCAGCGACGCGACCAAGGAGTTCAAGAAAGCCGGCGCGCAGGTCATCGGGATGAGCGCCGACGATTTGCCCACGCTGCAGAAATTCTCGGTCACTGAATGCCGCAACGCCTTCCCGGTGGCGACCGCGTCCCCCGCGACGATCAAGGCCTATGACGTCAAGCTGCCGATCATCAACATGACCAACCGCACCAGCTACGTCATCGCTCGCGATGGCCAGATCACCATGGTCCACAGCGACTTGAGCTGGAAGGAGCATGTCACCAAGTCACTCGCCGCGGTCCAGGCGCTGAAGCGTTAGCCCCAGCCGCCGACCTCCTGGAACAGCGCTTCGGCCGCCGCCCGCAACGCGACTGCCGATTGCGGCCAAGGCGGATCAAGCCGCGATCCCGGGAAAATCATATATTCGTAGGGGCCCGGGGCGATCCCGTCGCCATTGCGCGGATTGAGGTTGCGCCCGCCGAGCCCTTCGGCCAACTTCAGCGACACTTCGCCCAGCGGATGCGGCGCGGGTCCCTGATCGGCGACCACCGCCCAGCTCTGGTCTCCGGTCGCCAGGTTGCGCGCCATCGCGACGTCGCCGAACCCGCCGACCCCCTCGATCTTCAGGAAGTTTGCCGGAAAGACGATGTAGGGGACGGCTTCGCTATCGACATAGGAGGCCGGGTCGGTCGCTTCCCCCGCGGCATCGCGCAAGGTCGTCATCGACAGGAAATAGCCCTTGGCCGGGCCGTCGGCCTGGACCCATGGCCGCGACGGATCGGCCGGGTCGGCGACCAAGATCCAGCGCCAGTCCTCGTCGCCGCTCGGCCAGCTGGCAAAGCCCAGATCGTCGCGCCCGAGGTTGTCGGGATGATAAGCGAACAGCGACCCGTCGGCGTCGAGCGCGAGATGATCGGTGACATAGCGATAGGCCCCCGACGAATGCCGTCGCAGCGCCACGCCGCGATAGTCGGTCCAGGTCTCGAAGGTCATGGCCACTCCCGATTGCGGGCGACAGTCGCCCCGCGCCGCGCTACCATCGCCCGAGTACAACGAGCCGCGTCGGGAGAAGGTCATGGCCAAGGGTCAGAAAAAGTCCAACAAGGAAGCGCGCAAGCCCAAGGCCGAGGTCAAGAAAACGATCGCCGCCAACCCCTCGACGCGCAGTTCGACCAGCACCGGCACGATCGGCGACAAGGCCGCGGGACGCTAATCGCCGCGGGTCAATCGACCCGGCGATAGACCAGCCGGTGCCGCCGCCTGCCGCTCGGCAGGTCGAAGGTGCGGCGATAATGGCGGGCAAGCTCGTCCCTGACGATGGCATAGGTCGAGCGGTTGACCCGCTCGAACGGTGGGTCCTCGATCATCACCACGGAAGGCCGGCTCGCCATGATCCGCCGCACCTCCAGCGTCGGATCGATCCCGAGTCCCGCCGCGCTCGCCTCGTTGGCGGTGTCGAGGTGCCCGGGGAAGGCGAACCGCGTCGGCAGGCAGCTGTGCGTCAGGCGGTACATCGCCGGGTAGCCGTCATAGACATAAAGGCAGCCCCGCCGGCCGGGGTCAGCGGCGGCGGCCATGCGCCGGGCGTCGCCTGCGCTGCCGTGGGCGCGCTGTTGGGCGCCGAGCAGCATTTGACCGCCTATCAGCAGGGCAAGCGCGGATCCCCATAGCGCGAGTGGCATCCGCGCCACGCGCTGCAGCCGGGGCGCCGCGGCGATCGCCGCGGGTAGCAGCACGGGCAGGCCGTAATGCAGTGACGGGAAACTCCCCATCACCAGCATCCCGGCCAGCGCGGCCAGCAACCAGTGCCCTACGAACCTTCGGCGCGCTCCGCCCACCGCGTCGTCCGTTGGCGGCGCAAAGGCGGCGCAGGCGAGCAGCGGGCCGAGGATCGCCAGGATCTTGGCCAATCCGATGAGGCTGGTCGCCGGCGGATCGGACAGCTTGCCGAACATCGAGACGAAGTTGGCAAAGACGAATGCCGCTGCGTCGCCCCGCGCCGCATAGAAGGCGAATGCCGCAAGCGTGGGGAGCAACGCCACCGCGATCCACGCCGCTGCCAATCCGGCGAGGCGCGCCACCGATCCTCGCTCGCGCCACGCCGTCCACAGCAGCGTCGCGCCAAAGAATATCCCTTCGAACAGCGCGGTATATTTGATCTGCATGGCAAGCCCGACAAGCAGCATCGCGGCTGTCCCGGCCGCGACCGTCACCCGATGTCGCTCGACCGTTCGCGCGGTCAGCAGCGCGGCGGCGACCATCGGCAGATTATAGAATATCGGCGACTGCCCGCCCTCGCCTCCGAGGAAGTCGAGCCACAACAGATAAGCGACCGCCGCCGCCAGCGCGCCGGCAGGCCCCGTCAATCCGCGGGCGAAACGCCACACCAGCAGCGCCGTCGCCAGCGCGAACCCGCTTGCCACCAGCTGATAGGCAATCGTCCCTTCGCCGCCCAGCAGCCGCGTCGCGGCATAGACCAGGAACAGCCCAACGGGCTTGCGGTCGAACAGGTCGACGAACGGGACCGCGCCATGCAGCATGCGATCGCCGACCAGCAGATAATATTGCTCGTCGAAGCCAAGCAGCGGGTTGCCGAAGGTCTGCCACCGCGCCGCCAGCGTGACGGCCAGCAGCAGCGCCGCGACTCGGGCGAATTCTCCAATTCGGAGCCGGTTTGCCCCTGCGAAATCAGCCACTTCGGAGGTTTCGGCCAATGACGATTAACCCGTCGAGGGATAAATTTCCCCCGTCAAACGGGAGCATTGTGGTGCGGTCGAGAAGACTCGAACTTCCACGGCCTTTCGGCCACAGCCACCTCAAGGCTGCGCGTCTACCATTCCGCCACGACCGCACGTGGAAACCGGCTTCGCAGATCGGAAGCCGCTGGCAAGGCGCGGCCCCTAGCAAAGCGTTTGTGCCCACGCAACGCCAATCGGGTGATGCGCGCCGTACCCCCGCGCCGTCCCGCCGCGAGACAAGGGTAAACCAGCGATTTACCTTGTTCCGCCGCCGTGCGTTATCGCCGCGATGATCGCACTCGCCCTTGCCGCCTCGATCGTGGCGATGAACTCCGATGCCGGGCCGCCCTCTCCACGCGCGGCTTTTCAGCCGAGCGGGGCGGTCGCCCGCGCCGAGGTGCGCATTCGGATCATTTCGGGATCGACCGTTCGACTCGGCCAGTCCGCCACCGACAGCGAGGCGATGTTGCGTGCCGCCACGGTCCGCATCGAGGGCGAGGATCGCGTCGCCCGCCTGATCGAATTTCCCTAGCTCGCCCAGCGCAGCGTCAGCGAGGTCGCATTGGCCGGAACCCCGAGTTCGGCGGCGTTGAAGCTTGCACTCGCCTGTGGCGCAAGCCGCGCGGCCGGCGGCGCGATCGTCCAGCTATAGACGAGCTTTCCACCGCCATCGCGCAGGTCGGCTTGAAGCGCCGGAACCGGTTGCGTGGCGTCGGTCGGATTAATCACGCGGCCGCTCAGCGACACAAGGTCGTTGCCGCTCGCCAGCTTCTGCCGGTCCTGGCTCGTCACCATCAACTTGAGCGGGCTGTCGCTGCTCGCCGCGACCAGTCCGGCGCGCGCCATCCATTCGCGCGGCGCAAGGAACCAGGCCGCGATCGCCAGCGCCGCCACGAACAGGATCAGCAGTAGGACGATCATCAGGCCCTTGCGGCGCGGCGCGGCCTCGTCCTCGCTTCCATAACCCGCCTCGTTCCAGGTCGGATAGTCGTCGGCTGCGGGCTGGTCGTGAGTCACTGGCTCAAACGCCGCCTCGACCGGCGCCTGCTCGACGGCGGGCGGGGCCTCGGCCGGGAAGACGACTTCGCCCCCCGCCGCAGCAACCGGCAAGTCGGGCATCTCGGCCGCATCCGGCCCGACCTCGTCGATCGGCGCCGATGGCTCCGCGGTGGCGATCGGCTCGGCCG
>JALYIX010000178.1 GCA_030775565.1 Pseudomonadota bacterium
GCCCTCCTCGCTGCCCCATGGGACTTCCAACCGCAAGGCAGCTTTTTCTCGAACTACCAGTTGGAGGTCCCTTGAGTTGCACAAGCCACATCGCGCGCTGGGGCTAGCGAAAGCCCCGTCCACCGGCCTGTCCAATGCCGGCGAGATCGCGAAGCTACGACCGGTTCAGCCGGTTACCCTGCTTCGTCCGCATGCTGCCCGCAGGGCTGCCCGATTCTTCGTCGAGAAGTTTCCGGGTCGGTCGCTCTATGCGGTCAAGGCCAACCCTTCCCCGGCGCTGCTCGAGCTGCTGTGGGACGAGGGGGTGACCCATTATGACGTCGCCTCGCTCGGCGAGGTCAGACTGGTGGCGGAGACGCTTCCGGAGGCGACCCTGTGCTTCATGCACCCGGTCAAGGCCGAGGAAGCAATCGCCGAGGCTTATTTCACCTATGGCGTGAAGACCTTCAGCCTCGACACGCTCGAAGAGCTCGACAAGATCCTGCGGGCGACGCGTAATGCCTCCGACCTCAACCTGCTGGTTCGCCTCAGGGTCAGTTCGGAGCATGCCAAGCTCAGCCTCGCGGCGAAGTTCGGGGCCGAGCCGCATGAAGTGAAGCCGCTGCTGTTCGCCGCCCGCCAGGCGGCCGACGCGCTCGGCATCTGCTTCCATGTCGGCAGCCAGGCGATGAGCCCCCAAGCCTATCGCGATGCCATGGCAGAGGTGCGCGACGCCATCGTCGAGGCTGCGGTAACGGTCGACATCGTCGATGTCGGCGGGGGTTTCCCATCCTCCTATCCGGGGATGGAACCGCAGCCGCTCGACGCCTATTTCGCGGTTATCCACGAAACGTTCGAGGCGCTGCCGGTCAGCTACTCGTCGGAATTGTGGTGCGAGCCCGGCCGCGCGCTATGCGCCGAATACGCCAGCGTGCTGGTCCGGGTCGAGAAGCGGCGCGGGTCGGAACTGTATATCAACGACGGGGCCTATGGCGCGCTGTTCGACGCGGCGCATATTGCGTGGCGCTATCCGGTCGCGCTGGTGCGCGAACCGGAAAGCGAAGTGCGGATGATGCCGTTCAGCTTCTACGGCCCGACCTGCGACGACCTCGACCATATGGTCGGGCCGTTCGAGCTTCCGGCGGATGTCGGTCCCGGCGACTATATCGAGGTCGGGATGCTGGGTGCCTATGGCTGTGCGATGCGCACCGCGTTCAACGGCTTCGGCACGGTCGAGCGGGTGATCGTCGAGGACGAGCCAATGGCCAGCCTCTACGGAGCCGAGATCGCCGCGACGCGTTCCAACGTCGTCCAGCTGTAAGTAGCTCCCCTCCCGCTCGCGGGATGGCTGGGGGTGGGAACACCGTCCCCGTTGAGCGACAGTCCCCACCCCTAACCCCTCCCGCAAGCGGGAGGGGAACTGGAGCAATTGAACAATGAACACCTCCGTCAACGACACGCGCAAGGCCGAGCTGCTCTCCTCCGAAGTCGAACATATCGACATCACCAGCTTCGACGCGCGCCCGATCGTCGAGGCGATGGGCAAGATGAGCTTCACCAGCCGCGACCTCGCGCGCGCCACCGGGCTCTACAATCAGATGCTCGAGGACAGGGACTGCTCGATCATCCTCGTCATCGCCGGGTCGACCTCGGCCGGCGGCTGCATGGACCTCTACGCCGAACTCGTCCGCTCCAACATGGTCGACGCGATCGTCGCCACCGGCGCCACCATCGTCGATATGGATTTCTTCGAAGCGCTTGGCCACAAACACTATCAAGCGCTTGAAATCCCTGATGATGACACGCTTCGCTCGCTCTACATCGACCGCATCTACGACACCTATATCGACGAGGAGAAGCTGCAGGAAACCGATCACACGATCGGCGACATCGCCAACAGCCTCGAGCCCAAGCCCTATTCGTCGCGCGCCTTCATCAAGGAGATGGGCAAGTGGCTGATGACCCACGGCAAGAAGGACAATAGCCTCGTCAAGCTCGCCTATGAGCATGACGTGCCGATCTTCTGCCCGGCATTCGTCGATAGCTCGGCGGGCTTCGGCTTGGTCAAGCACCAGGTCGACCGGATGAAGGAGGGCAAGCCCTACATGGTGCTCGACGCCATCGCCGACTTCCGCGAGTTGACCGACCTCAAGATCAAGGCGGGAACTACCGGCCTCCTCATGATCGGCGGCGGCGTGCCCAAGAATTTCACCCAGGACACCGTCGTCTGCGCCGAGATCCTTGGCCACGAAGATGTCGAGGTCCACAAATATGCCGTGCAGATCACCGTCGCCGACGTCCGTGACGGGGCCTGCTCCTCCTCGACGCTGCAAGAGGCCGCAAGCTGGGGCAAGGTGTCGACGGCGATGGAGCAGATGGTGTTCGCCGAAGCGACCTCGGTGCTGCCGCTGCTCGCCAGCGACGCCTACCACCGCGGCGCATGGAAGACCCGCGCCAAGCGTGCCTTCGCCAAGATGTTCACCTGAACTTGCGTTTCGGATAGCGACTGACCATTCTCCCCCCGTCTCAAGGGGGAGGACGCTCATGACTCATAATCCGTTGCTTGGGCCGATCGTTGCGCTGGTCGCCTGGTCGATCGTGATGCTGGTGTGGATGGTCACCGCGCGTCTGCCGGCGATGAAGAAGGTCGGGATCGATCTCACGACCCGCGTCGGCAGCCGCCCGGGAGCGCTAGACGGCACAATCGACGACAAGGCGCAGTGGAAAGCGCACAATTATATCCACCTCATGGAACAGCCGACGCTGTTCTACGCGATCGTGTTCGCGCTAGTCCTGATGGGCGACGCCCACCCGTTCAACCTGGCGCTGGCATGGAGCTATGTCGGGCTGCGGGTCGCCCACAGCATCGTCCAGGCGACCTGGAATCGAATTCTCGTTCGCTTCATCCTCTTCGCACTGTCGACCCTGTGCCTTCTCGCGCTGACGCTTCACGCCGCGATCGGGCTTCTCAACGGCTGAACGAACTCGCCAGCTCGATATGGGTCGACCAGCGGAACTGGCCGACCGGTTGCACCCAGTCGAGCCGGTAGCCGGCCCTGACCAGCACCTCGGCATCGCGCGCGAAGGTTGCGGGATTGCAGCTGACATAGGCGATCTTGGGAACGCTCGACGCGGCAAGTGCGCTGACTTGCTCGTGCGCCCCAGCGCGCGGTGGGTCGAGGACGACGGCCTCAAAGCTCGTTAGTTCCTTGGGCTGATAGGGGTTGCGGTAGAGGTCGCGGTGATCGGCACTGACGAGGCGCACCGCGCGATTGGCTGCGCTCCGTAGCGCGAGGACGGCCTCGCGCGACGCTTCGGCGGCGGTGACTTCGCCATCGAGCGCCAGCGCAAAGGTGCCGAGGCCGGCGAACAGGTCGGCAGTGCGTGTGGAGCCGGCGACCGCCTCCCGCACGCTCGCGATCAGAACTGCTTCGCCCTCGGCCGTGGCCTGGAGGAACGCGCCCGAAGGGAAGGCTACTGGGATGCCAGACAGCGTCACCGTCGCGGGTTCGGGCTCGAAGCGGGTCTCGGCGCCATAGCCTTCGTCGAGCGACAGGCGCGCGAGGCGATTGCGCTCCCCGAACTCGGTCAGCGCTTCGGCCGCTTCGAGCCCTTCGGCGGCGACTCCGGCGATGCCGAGATCGACCCCCTGGTCGACCAGTGTCATCTGGATACTCGCCATCCGCTTCGGCGCCAGCATTTTGGTCAGCAGCGCGCGGAGCGGCGCGAGCAGCGCGAACAGCTCGGGCGCCAGGACATGGCATTCGCGCAGGTCGACGATGCGCCTCGAGCCTGCCTCGTTGAAGCCGATCGCCATCCCTCCCCCTGATCGCAGCGCGTGGAGGCTGGCGCGGCGACGGGTTCTCGGGGCGGACAATAGGGCCGGCCGGACTGTGGTCTGGAGGCCGTGCTGGGCGAGCGCGCCGGTAACGCGCTGCTCGCAGTAAGCGGCATAGGCGCTGTCGGTCAGATGCTGCAGCTGGCACCCGCCGCACTCGGGGAAGTGACGGCATGGTGGCGTTTCGTGGCCGGGACCGGGCTCGACCCGGCCGTCGTCGTGGAGGAGGTCGCCGGGGGCGGCGAAAGCGGCGTGGCGACCGCTCGCGGTCACGCCGTCGCCGCGCGCAGCGATGCGGACGATCGGTTCACTCACTTGAGGGCGTCGATCAGATCATCGGCAATCATCGTCGGTCCGGCCCGCTCGGCGGCGCGGCCGTGGAGCCAGACGCCGGCGCAGGCCGCTTCGAACGAGGCGAGGCCCCTCGCCCGCAGCGCCGCGATGATCCCGGC
>JALYIX010000179.1 GCA_030775565.1 Pseudomonadota bacterium
GCGCTGAGCCCCGCGATACGGCCGCTTACCGCGCCGCAAGCGCCATCGTCTTCGCCAGCAGGCCCTGCGCGCGCGCCACATAATCCGGGCGCGGCGGCACCAGCCCCGAGCAACTCAGGCAATGCGCCTGGACCGTCGGGCCACTGGCGACCGCGCTGGCCTCGCCGATTGCCGACAGGATGCGCGCCTGGCCGAGGCGCGTCGCCTGACCGAACGGATCGCGCGCCGCCTGGGTGTCGGTGTCCTCATTGTTGCTCGACAGCGCACTCGCGATGAGCTGGACGAGTCGTGATGGCTTGCGCTCGATATCGATGGTCCGCGCGTCGACCGCGAGCTGCGCGCGCCGCCGCGCTTCGGCCACCGCAACGTCGAGGCCACCGAGGCCGTCGACGAGCTTGAGGTCGAGCGCCGATTTGCCCGACCAGACGCGACCCTGGCCGATCTCGTCGACGCGCGCGAGCGGCAGGTTGCGCGCCTTCGCCACCAGCCCCGTGAAGCGCCGGTAGATATCCTCGACCGACGCCTGGAGGATGGCCTTGGTGTCGGGCGTCAGCCCGCGCAGAACGTCGGGATCGCCCGAATACGGCGTCGACTTGACCCCGTCGGTGCCGATGCCGAGCGCGGTCAGCGCGCGGTTGAAGGTGGGGATGACCGCGAACACGCCGATCGAGCCGGTGATCGTCGACGGCTGTGCATAGACCTTGTCGGCGGCGGTCGACACCCAATAGCCGCCGCTCGCCGCGACCGGGCCGAACGACGCGACGATCGGCAAGCCCTTCTGCTTGGCGACGACGAGCGCCTCGCGGATGCGCTCGGAGGCGAGCACCGACCCGCCGGGCGAATCGATCCTCACCACCAGCGCCTTGATGTCGGGGTTGGTCAGCGCCTTGGCGATCAGCGCGCTGATCGTGTCGCCGCCGGCGCTGCCGGGAGGCGCGTCCCCGTCGACGATGCTGCCGGCGACATAGACGATGCCGACCGCCGGTCCGGTCTCGCGGCTGTCGGTCGCCGCGAGATAGCGTCCGAGCGTCACCGAGTTGAAGCTGCCTTCGCGCCGGTCGGAGCCGCGCCCGACGAGCTTGGCGATGCCGCGGCCGAAATCGACGCTGGTGCTGACCTGGTCGACGAGGTGGCTCTGCACCGCCACCGTCGCGAGGTCGCCGTTTGCCGCCTTGATCCGCGCCGGCAGGCTGGCGAGCACGGCATTGACGTCGGCGGCGGGTCGCACGGCGCGCACGTCGGCAGTGTAGCTGCCCCACAGGCTGTCGACGAGCGCCTGCTCGGCCGCCTTCGCCTCGGGCGAGGCGTCGCTGCGCAGGAACGGCTCGACCGCCGACTTGTAGGTGCCGACGCGGAAGACGTTGACGTCGATGTCGAGCTTGTCGAGCGCCTTCTTGAAATAGATGTTCGGCCCGCCCGGTCCGGTCAGCAATACGCCGCCGAGCGGGTTGATCGCGACGTTGTTGGCCTGCGCGGCGAGATAATAGCTCGCGTCGGTATAGGCCGTCGCGTAGGCATAGACCGGCTTGCCCGCCTTGCGGAACGCCTGCAGCGAGCCTGCAATCGACTGGAGGTTGGCCTGGCCGGCCCCGATGAACGTGTCGAGGTCGAGCACGATCAGCTTGATCCGGCTGTCCTCGCGAGCCCGGTCGACGGCGCGGACGATATCGCGCACAGCGATCTGGTGCGGCGTCGCGGTGTTACCCGACGCGAGCGCCAGGGTCGACTGCTCGCTCGGCTGATCGACCACCGGGCCGTCGAGGTTGAGCACCAGAGCCGCGCCACCCGGTACCGTCAGCGGCCCGCGGCTGTGCAGCGCCCCCCACAGCGCGATGAAGAACAGCAACAGCAACAGCAGCACCAGCGCGTCCTTGACGCCGACGAGCAAGCGCCAGGTGCCGCGCAGGAAAGCCATAGGGGACGTGCCTTCGAAGGGATGACAAAGGCCGTGTAGCGAGCGTGTGCAGCGCTGTCACGCGGGACCGGGTGTCGCTGAGCGCCCGCCGGGCCTGCTGCGGCATCACCCGATACGGATAACCGCGAGGACGACGGCGGCGATTGCGGCGGTCATCAGGACGATGCGAACGATGTCGGCGGGATGCTGCCGGCGCAGCCATTGCTCGAATGTACCATGTAATGACATCGGAGCCTCCGCATCGGCGTGAGAACGGACCTCTGTCCCGTCGACGATGATCCGGTACGTTACCTTCGGCTCCGCCGGTGCGGCGCGAGCGGTACCAAACATGGCTTCTCTGTACAGCTTGACCACAGCTTTATCGGGCGACGTGGTACGGAACCGGATGACAGGCATCAGTGAACCGCCTGCGACATCGCGATGATCGCCGGGGTAATCAGCACCAGCGAGCCGGGGATCGCCTTGCTTTCGTCCTGCGCGAACCGGAGCGCTTCGGCGCGGTTGATGAATTCGCCCCCGATGAGCCCGTGGTTTTCCTGAACACAATAGTGTCCAAGATTATCCTGACCGACGAGGAAAACCGTGTGATCGACGGAATTGGTGTAACGACTGGCATAGTAAGCCACCGGCACTGTCCTTCACTGAAGAAGCGGGCAGGTCCGGCAACAATTGCTGCGACCATCCCTCTTCTCCAATGGAAGTAGGCGGTCCTATGGTTGAATTTCCATGTGCCCTTGGAGCATCCGGCGTAAAGAAGTCATATTCCAGCTTCGGCGAACCGCTCGTCGGGCACTACTGTCTCGCCCGGTGCGATGACAGGCGCGCGCTCTGCTCCCATAGCTGCTGCCATGGGCACGACGCCGAGCCGGTCGAACAGCGCGTGGTCGCGGTCGATCTCGGGGTTGGCGGTCGTCAACAGGCGATTGCCAACGAACAGCGAGTTGGCCCCCGCCAGCAGGCACAGCGCCTGCGCCTCGTCGGTCATCGCCTCGCGCCCGGCGGCGATGCGCACGACCGAGGCGGGCATCATGATCCGCGCGACCGCGATCGTGCGCGCGAACTCGATCGCGTCGATCGCCGGAGCGTCACCGTTCAGCAGCCGGTCGCCGAGCGGGGTGCCGGCGATCGGGACCAGCGCGTTGATCGGCACGCTGCCGGGGTGCTCGGGCAAGGTCGCCAGCGCCACCAGCAACCCGATGCGGTCGGCGCGGCTTTCGCCCATCCCGATGATGCCGCCGCAGCAGACGCCGATGCCGGCGCGGCGGACCTCGGCCAACGTGTCGAGCCGGTCGGCGTAAGTCCGCGTGCCGACGATCTCGGGGTAATGCTCGGGCGAAGTGTCGAGGTTATGGTTATAGTAATCGAGCCCCGCCGCGCCGAGCGCATCGGCCTGCAACGCCGACAGCATCCCCAGCGTCATGCAGGTTTCGAGCCCCAGCGCCTTGACGCCGCGCACCATCTCGGTGAGCGCGCCGATATGCCGGTCGGCGGGCCCGCGCCACGCCGCGCCCATGCAGAAGCGCTGTGCCCCGTTCACCTTGGCGGCCGCTGCGGTGGCAATGACTTCGGCGACGTCGAGCAGTTTCGAGGCGCGCGTCGCGGTATCGAAGCGCGACGACTGGCTGCAATAGCCGCAATCCTCGGGGCAGCCGCCGGTCTTGATCGATAGCAGGGTGCTCATCTGCACCTCGCTCGCGCCGAAGCGCGCGCGGTGGACGGTCTGCGCCTGCCACAGCAGGTCGGCAAACGGCAATTCGAACAGCGCGGCCGCCTCGGCGCGGGTCCAGTCGGTGCGGGGAGCGGGAGGTGTGTCCATGCCCGCCTACAAGCCTATTCGGCGCGCTTGGGCAAGCGCTTCACCGTTGGTGCGCTCGTGCGGCCCTGAATGAAGCCCTCGATCAGCGCGACCTTGAGGCTCAGATCGTGCAAGCCGGTCGAGGTCTCTTTTACGTCGTGACCCAGTGAGATTACCGAGGCGTCGAGATGATCAACCCGGCTTTCAATCAGCATCACGCGCTGAATTGCCTGCAGAATGTCCGAGACCGTGCTCAACTACGGATACCCAGCTTCCGCAAAACGCCGTCGACATGCACATGCGCTGCCTCGAGCGTCGCGATGCTGTGATCGAGCTTGGCAATCATCCGGGGAACAGACGCATTCAGCTGCTCGGCAATCAGCTTGAGCTGTTCCTCCTCCTCAGGATCGATGAAGTTGTCGACCGCGAGCCGGATATACTGGCCGCTGGATATACCCAGTCGCGCCGCATCGGCCTCGATCTGCGCCTTCTTGTCGGGCGTCATCAACACCGTAACCCGCGCCGATTGCGGCTCGAACGCAGGCTGCCGAATGTCGTTGATCTTTGCCGCGCTCGCCATCGCCCGCTCCCGCTATGCTAATGTCATTATCATATGGACCGGACAGGCCCGATGTCAACGTTCGCTGACTCGCGGAAACGGGACCGCGACCGTTAGAGTGGAATGTTATCGTGCTTCTTCCACGGGTTCTCCAGCTTCTTCGTCCGCAGCTTGCGCAGGCCCACAGCGATCCGCCGCCGGGTCGAATGCGGCATGATCACCTCGTCGATGAAGCCCATGCTCGCCGCTACGAACGGGTTGGCAAAGCGCGTCTCATATTCGGCAGTGCGCTCGGCGATCTTGGCCTTGTCGCCGAGGTCCGAGCGGAAGATGATCTCGACCGCGCCCTTGGCCCCCATCACGGCGATCTCGGCGGTCGGCCACGCATAGTTCAGGTCGCCGCGCAGATGCTTCGAGGCCATGACGTCATAGGCACCGCCATAGGCCTTGCGCGTGATCACAGTGATCTTCGGCACCGTCGCTTCGGCATAGGCGAACAGCAGCTTGGCGCCGTTCTTGATGATGCCGTTATGCTCCTGCGCGACGCCGGGAAGAAAGCCGGGCACGTCGACGAAGGTCAGGATCGGGATACTGAACGCGTCGCAGAACCGCACGAAGCGCGCTGCCTTCTTCGACGCCGCGATGTCGAGGCAGCCCGCCAGCACCATCGGCTGGTTGGCGACGATGCCGACCGTGCTGCCCTCGATGCGCGCGAAGCCGGTGATGATGTTACCCGCATGCGCCGGCTGCAACTCGAAGAACTCGGCTTCATCGGCGACTTTGCGAATCAGCTCGTGCATGTCGTACGGCTGGTTCGCCGATGCCGGGATCAGCGTGTCGAGGCTCGGCTCGAGCCGCTCGGGATCGTCGGCGGAAGGGCGAAAGGGTACGCCGGTGCGGTTGTCGAGCGGCAGGAAGTCGAAGAAAGCCCGCGTCCGCAGCAGCGCCTCGACATCGTCCTCGCACGCGAGGTCGGCGACGCCTGATTTGGTCGTATGCGTCACTGCGCCGCCGAGTTCGTCCTGCGTCACCACCTCGTTGGTCACTGTCTTCACAACGTCGGGCCCGGTGACGAACATGTAGCTCGAATCCTTCACCATGAAGATGAAGTCGGTCATCGCGGGCGAATACACCGCGCCGCCCGCGCACGGCCCCATTATCAGGCTGATCTGCGGCACCACGCCCGACGCCAGCACGTTGCGCTGGAACACTTCCGCATAGCCGCCCAGCGACGCGACACCCTCCTGGATACGCGCGCCGCCGCTGTCGTTGAGCCCGATCACCGGCGCACCGACCTTCAAGGCCATGTCCATGACCTTGCAGATCTTCTGCGCGTGCCGCTCGCTTAAAGACCCGCCGAATACGGTGAAATCCTGGCTGAAGACGAAGATGAGGCGGCCGTTGATCGTGCCATAGCCGGTGACGACGCCGTCGCCCGGGATCTTCTGCTCCGCCATGCCGAAATCCGAGGAGCGATGCTCGACGAACATGTCCCATTCCTCGAAGGAATCGGGATCGAGCAACACATCGAGACGTTCGCGCGCGGTAAGCTTTCCCTTGCCGTGCTGGGCGGCGATGCGTTTGGCGCCGCCGCCGGCCCGCGCCGCCGCACGTTTATCGTCGAGTTGGCGCAGAATATCCTGCATGGACCGAGGCTCCGTCGTTCACGCCGCGTTCGGAGATAGCATCACCGCAGGATGAGCGCCAGCGTCTCTCACCCCCGCACCAGCCCCGCGA
>JALYIX010000180.1 GCA_030775565.1 Pseudomonadota bacterium
GTTTAGCAGGGTGCGCGCGTGTTGCCACCCTTGGGGAGAGCATGATGGCCGAGAAGTTCGAGCGCCACCGCCAGCCGTGGACCAGTGACGAAATCCAGAAGCTGCACCGCCTGGCGGCAAAAGGCATGAGCCTCAGGGGCATCGCAAAGGCGATGACGCGCAGCGAAGAGTCGATCCAGGCGCGGGCGAAGGCGGACGGGTTGAAGGTGAGCAAGCTGCGGTGAGGGACGCCTGCCTGCGACCCATAAGCGGACGTTAGCGCCAGTTTGCGAAGTCGCCATTTCTCAAATGAGCAGGCGCCCGACGCTTGGCCGGACGCCCCTCAGTTTATTGTCCTGCCATTGCCAAATATTGGGCTGCGCTCACGGGCCCGATGACGAAGGTGTCGGTATGCATGGCGATATATCTGCGCAGCTCAAGCGACTGCGCGGGCCCCGTGCCCAAACCCATCTTCTTTTGAGCAGCTTCGACCGCGGCGTCCTGCGCTGGCGTCGTCACAGGATCGATCACGAGATAGTCCCAGCTGTCCCCATCTGTGTGAGCGTAAAGCTGGCCCGTCGGGACGCCGGCCGCCAGCGCGGCGCGGTCTTGCGCGGCGAACCATTTAAGGAGCGCGACCTGTTGCCCCGGGGCAGCGCGATAGAGAGCGACGCGGGCCTTGGGCGGCTGCGGCGAACTGACCTGAGCGTAGACAATCGTGCCCGATGCGAAAGCGCCAAATGCCGTCGCGGCTGCGAGTTTTATTAAATGTTTCATGTGGGTCCCCCGACTTGGTTGTGCGTGAACGCTCACCCGGGGCAGTGTATGCGCGGTCAATCAGGCCCCCCCCCCGCCGGACTCGAAACTGCACGCCAACAGCAGTAAAGTCAAAGGAGCTTAAAAGGCCCGGCCGAACCTCAAAGGCGGCTGTCGGCTACCCCCTGGTCGACGATATTCTGCCCACCGGACCGCGCGCGCCCGATTACGGTACTAACACCGTATCGACCGCTTCCGCCGCCATCTCCGGATAATCCAGCGTGTAATGCAGTCCCCGGCTCTCGTGCCGCGACAGTGCACTGCGAATGATGAGGTCGGCGACCTCGACCAGGTTGCGGAGTTCGATGAGGTCGGGGGTGACGCGGAAATCACGGTAGTAGCCGGCGACTTCGCGCTTCAAGAGGTCGATGCGGTTGTGGGCGCGCTCGAGCCGCTTGGTCGTCCGCACGATGCCGACGAAATTCCACATGAAGCGGCGGATTTCGCCCCAGCTCTGCTGGATGACGACTTCCTCGTCGAGGTCGGTGACGCGGCTTTCGTCCCACGCCTTGATCGCGGGCGGCGGGGCGAGCGTGTCCCAATGCGCGTCGATATGCTTGGCCGCCGCCTCACCGAACACGAGGCATTCGAGGAGGCTGTTCGACGCCAGCCGGTTCGCGCCGTGGAGCCCCGACTGGGTGACTTCGCCCGCCGCATAAAGCCCGGGTGCGTCGGTCTTGCCGTCCATGTCGACGACCACGCCGCCGCAGGTGTAATGCTGCGCGGGCACGACCGGGATCGGCTCCCTGGTGATGTCGATCCCCAGCCCGAGCAATTTCTCGTAGATGTTGGGGAAATGCTCGCGGACGAACTCGGGCTCGCGGTGCGAGATGTCGAGGTGGACATAGTCGAGCCCGAGCCGCTTGATCTCATGGTCGATTGCACGCGCGACGATATCGCGCGGCGCGAGTTCGCCGCGCTCGTCGAAGCGCGGCATGAACCGCTCGCCCGTCGTCGGGATGAGCAGGCGCCCGCCCTCGCCGCGCACCGCCTCGGTGATCAGGAAATTCTTGACCTCCAGATTGTAGAAGCAGGTCGGGTGGAACTGCATGAATTCCATGTTCGATATGCGGCACCCCGCGCGCCACGCCATCGCGATCCCGTCCCCGGTCGCCCCGCGCGGCGCGGTCGAATAAAGATAGGTGCGGCCCGCGCCGCCAGTCGCGAGCACCGTCGCCCGCGCCGTAATCGTCTCGACCCGCCCGGTGCCGCGGTTGAGCGCATAAAGGCCATGCACCGCGCCCGAGGTGCTGAATTCTTCGGCATGGCGCCCAGTGACGAGGTCGATCGCGACCATGTCGGGAATGAGCGTGATGTTGGGATGCGCGACGGCGGCCCTCTCGAGCGCCTGCTGCACCGCCCAGCCGGTGGCGTCGGCGACATGAACGATGCGCCGGTGGCTATGCCCGCCTTCGCGCGTCAGATGCCAGCGGTCGGGGCCCTCGCCGCTGTTGAACGGTACGCCCAATTCGGCCAGCCGCTCGATTGCGCGCGGTGCGCCTTCGACCACGCGCTCGACCACGGCGAGGTCGTTGAGCCCCGCGCCCGCAATCATCGTGTCACGGACATGGGCCTCGAAGCTGTCACCCTCCTCGAGCACCGCAGCGATCCCGCCCTGGGCCCAGCCGGTCGCGCCTTCGCTGAGCTTGCCCTTGGCGATGACGGCGACGCGCTTGTTCGCGGCAAGGTTGAGCGCTGCGGTCAATCCCGCCGCGCCCGAGCCGATGATCAGGACGTCAAAGTCGCTCACGCCGCGTCGCTCGCCCGCGTCAGGCTGAGGAACACGTCCTCGAGGTCGGGATCCTTGGTCGTGACATCGACGATCCCCAATCCGTCAGCTTGCAGGGCGGCAAGCACTTCGCCGGCATTCACCCGGTCCTTGCGATAGGTGATCGTCAGTTGCCGCTCGCCGCTGATCTCGATCTTGTCGAAGCAAGGCGCAACCGGCGCGGCGGCGAGGTCGCGGTCGACCGTTACCACCACCGCCTTGTCCTGCGCCTTGGCGATCAGGTCGCGGGTCGGTTCGTTGGCGATCAGCTTGCCATGGTTGATGATCGCGATCCGGTCGCACAATTGCTCGGCTTCCTCGAGGTAATGCGTCGTCAGCACCACCGTCACGCCTTGCGCGTTCAACGACTTCACATAGGCCCACAGCTGCATGCGAAGCTCGATGTCGACCCCCGCGGTCGGCTCGTCGAGCACCAGGATCGGCGGCGAATGGACCATCGCCTTGGCCACCAGCAGCCGCCGCTTCATCCCCCCCGACAGCGTGCGCGCATAGGCATTGGCCTTGTCGGTTAAATGCATCGCGGCGAGCAGCGCATCCGACTGGCGCTCGGCCTTGGGCACGCCATACATGCCCGCCTGAATCTCCAACGCCTCGCGCGGGGTGAAGAAGGGGTCGAACAAGATTTCCTGCGGGACGATCCCGATCGACCGTTTGGCATTGCGCGGGTGCTGGTCGATGTCGAAGCCCCAGACGATCGCCTTGCCGCCCGTCTTGACCACCAGTCCCGCAAGGATGTTGATCAGGGTCGACTTGCCCGCGCCATTGGGCCCGAGCAGCCCGAAGATCTGCCCGCGCGGAACGTCGAAACTGACATTGTCGAGGGCGACCTTGCCTCCGGCATAGGTCTTGGACAACGAGTCGATGCGGATCGCGGCGGCGCTATTTGTCATGCGGAAATCGCATAGCGGCGCCGGCGGCAGGGTCAAAGCGGCGAAAGGGTAAAGCGCGCATTAACCTTAATTGGCAAAGTGATCTTCGCATTAACCGTGTAGCCGGGTGTGATGGTTCGCGCGTCCCTCCTCGCCCTGCTGCTGTCCGCTGCCCTCGTCGGCCCGGCGCATGCGGCGCCGGTCGCGGCGGCGACGCCGGCTACCGCCAACGCGCTCCTCACTCACCCCGTCAGCATCGTCAAAACCTCCGATCTCGACTTTGGGCTCATGGCGTCGGCGGCTGCCGGGACGGTGATCATCGATCCGAACGCCAACAGCATCACGCCCAGCGGCGGGGTTACGCTGATGGGTAATAATTGGAACGCGGCGAGCTTCGTCGGCGCCGCGGGCGGGGTCGCCGTAGTGGTCCTGATCAAACTGCCGAACCAGCCCGTCACGCTGACCCGCCAGGGCGGAACCGAGACCATGACCGTGTCCAACATCACCCTCCAGGGCCAGAACAAGCGCGCGCTGGCGGCCATGGAAAGCTTCACCGTCCGCGTCGGTGGCACCCTCAATGTCGGCGCCAGCCAGATGGAAGGCCTCTACACCGGCACCTTCAACGTCGAGATCCAATACCCCTGAGCCCTCATTGAAGGCAGCGCGTCGCCCCGCTACATCGGACGAATGCAGATCCCCCCGCCCGAAACCATCCGCACCACCAGCCTGCGCGTCGCGTGCGACGGATCGGGCGCGGTTCCCGCCGCGCTCGGCCATCCGCGCGTCTATCTTCACATCGAGGACCATCTCGGCTTCGTCGAATGCGGCTATTGCGACCGGCGCTTCGTGCTCGAGGGCGGCCCTGCCGACCTCGACAACAGGAAGACGGGCGGCCCTGCCGACCTCGACAACAGGGAGACGGGCGGCCCTGTCGATCTCGACAACAGGAAGACGGGCGGCCCGGTGGACGCGCCCGACATGGGGCAGGGCGCGGACACCGCGGACAAGCGCGCCGGTTATCCCGATGGCGACCGCGGCCTTGGGGGCCCGCAAGATTCGGTCAACCCGAAGTGACCGGCGCCGATCCGCGCCGTTTCCTCTACGCCACACTCGATCCGGACGAGGCCAAGCGCCTTACCGCGCGCCACCTTGCCGGGCATGACGATGGCGAGCTCTACCTCCAGTACAGCCTCAGCGAGGCCTTCGGGTTCGACGACGGCCGGCTGAAGACCGCCGATTATCACAGCGGGTCGGGCTTCGGCCTGCGCGGCGTGTCGGGCGAGATGACCGCTTTCTCCCACGCCAACGAACTCAGCGTCGCCGCGATCGACCGCGCCGCTGCGACGCTCAAATTGCTCGACCCGGCCAAGGGCGCGCCGAGCGCACCGCCGCCGCGCACGAACCAGGCGATGTACGGCGCCGACGACCCGCTCGCGCTGATCCCCTTCGCGAAGAAGGTTGCGTTGTGCCAGGAAATCGACGCCGCCGCCCGCGCGCGTGACCCTCGCGTGGCGCAGGTCAGCGTGTCGCTTTCGGGTAGCTGGAGCGTGGTCGAGATCATCCGTGCCGACGGCTTCGTCGCGACCGATGTGCGCCCGCTCGTCCGCCTCAACGTCTCGATCGTCGCCAAGCAAGGAGACCGCCGCGAGACCGGCAGTTTCGGCATGGGTGGTCGCTACCTCTACGACCGGCTGTTCGAGCCCGCGACCTGGAACCGCGCAATCGACGAGGCGCTGGCGCAGGCGCTCACCAACCTCGAATCGGTCGCTGCCCCGGCCGGCGAGATGCAGGTCGTGCTCGGCCCCGGCTGGCCCGGGATCCTGCTCCACGAAGCGATCGGCCATGGCCTCGAAGGCGATTTCAACCGCAAGAAGACCTCGGCCTTCTCGGGCCGCCTCGGCGAGCGAGTCGCCGCGCCCGGAGTCACCGTGATCGACGAAGGCGCGATCGGCGAACGGCGCGGATCGCTCACCATCGACGACGAGGGCACCCCGACCGGGCGCACGACGCTGATCGAGGACGGCATCTTGAAGGGCTATCTCCAGGACCGGCTCAACGCCCGGCTGATGGGGATGCAGCCGACCGGCAACGGCCGCCGCGAAAGCTTCGCCCATGCGCCGATGCCGCGCATGACCAACACCTTCATGCTTGGCGGCCGCGACGACCCGGCCGAGCTGATCACTCGCGTCAAGAACGGCATCTTCGCGAAAAGCTTCGGCGGCGGGCAGGTCGACATCACGAGCGGGAAATTCGTCTTCTCCTGCACTGAGGCCTACCGCATCGAGGGCGGCAAGATCGGCCTCCCGATCAAGGGCGCGACCCTGATCGGCGACGGCCCGAGCGTGCTCACGCGGGTCAAGGGCATCGGCAACGACATGGCGCTCGACGAGGGCATCGGGGTGTGCGGCAAGGGCGGGCAATCAGTCCCCGCCGGGGTCGGTCAGCCGACCTTGCTGATCGAAGGAATCACGGTCGGCGGGACAGGGTAACCTTCCCCGTCACAGCAAGTGCGCAATCGGCGCCAAGCTGAACCCCGCCTGCTCGGCACAGCGCTCAAGTTCGGCCCGCGTAACTCCGTCCTCAGACCGAGCCACCGCCCACGCCAGCACCGACCGCCCGCCCGACCGGCAATAGGCCAGCGTCTTGCCCCCCGCCGCATCGCGCAACGCATCGCGCATCGCCTCGATGTCGCTCGGCCCCATCCCGCGCGCGATCGGCACATGGCGATAGGCAATCCCGCTTGCCGCCGCCGCCGTCTCCATTTCGGCGCTGGTCGGCTGCCCCGGATCCTCATGATCGGGCCGATTGTTGATGATCATGGTCACCCCCTGCGCGGCAAGATCAGGCAGGCTCGCCGGGTCGATCTGCCCGGCAACCATGGTCGTTTCGTCAAGCTGGCGTGGCATGCTCGGCCTCCTGTGCCGCGTGGAGCGCCCGCAGCAACCCCTCCCCATAGCGCGCCAGCTTGGTTTCGCCCACGCCTTCGATGTGCGCCAACGCCGACAGTGACGATGGCTGCGCGGCGACCACTTCCCGCAACGTCGAATCATGGAAGATAACGTACGGCGGCACCCCCGCCTCCTTCGCTGTATCGCGACGCCAGGCCCTCAGTGCCTCGAACAATGGATCATGCGGACCCTCGGGCGCGCGTCCCTTGCGCGCGCGCCGCTCGCGCTTGGGCGGCACGGCAATGGCCATCGATTGCTCGCCCTTGAGGATCGGCTTGGCGGCAGGCCCGAACGACAGCCCGCCATAATCGTCGGCGCGCAACGCATCGCGCGCCAGCAGCGCCCGCGCCACCGGCCGCAGCAGGGCGACCTCCTCCGCCGAGGCAATCCCGAACACGGACAGTTTGTGGTGCCCGAACTGGCGCACCTTCTCATTGTCGTCGCCGCCAAGCACCGCCGCGAGATGCGCCACTCCGAAGCGCATGTCGGTGCGGAACACCGCCGACAGCAATTTCCGCGCGACCTCGGTCACATCGAGCGTCGCGGGTGGCTCGAGACAATTGTCGCAATTGCCGCAGGTCTCGGCCGGCTCCTCGCCAAAATGGCGCAGCAAGATCGCCCGTCGGCAAGTCGCCGCCTCGACAAACGCCGCAAGCACGTTCAGCCGTTCGCGTTCCCCCGGCCGTCGCGCCTCCTCGACCTCGGTCTCGATCCGCCGCCGCGCACGCGCGAAATCGTCGGCGCCCCAGAACAGCCATGCCTCAGCCGGGT
>JALYIX010000181.1 GCA_030775565.1 Pseudomonadota bacterium
GCGCGACCATGGCGAGCGCCGACTTTTCCGAGGATTCGGAGGAGAAGCGCCCGACGGTCCAAGTCGGCGATCCGTTCACCGAGAAATTGCTGATCGAGGCGTGCCTCGAACTGATGGCGTCGGACGCGATCGTCGCGATCCAGGACATGGGCGCGGCGGGGCTGACCTCGTCGAGCGTCGAGATGGCGTCGAAGGGCGGGGTCGGGATCCGCCTCGACATGAATGCCGTGCCGTGCCGCGAGGCGGGCATGACCCCCTATGAAATGATGCTGTCGGAGAGCCAGGAGCGGATGCTCATGGTGCTGAAACCAGGGCGCGAGGGGTTTGCCGAAGCCATATTCAGGAAGTGGGAATTGGACTTCGCGGTGATCGGCGAGGTCACCGATACCGGGCACATGGTGCTCGAATGGAATGGCGCGGTGGTTGCCGATATTCCCTTGGGGCCACTGGCCGACGAGGCGCCGCTGTACGAGCGGCCGTGGGTGCCGACGCCCAGGCCCGCGCCGCTGACCGATATCCCCGAGTCGACCGACATTGCGGCCGACCTGCTCAAGCTGATGGCGAGCCCGGCGATCGCCTCGCGGCGGTGGATCTGGGAGCAATATGACAGCCAGGTCGGGGCGGACACGGTGCAGACCGGGGGCGATGCCGCGATCGTGCGGATCCACGGCACCAGGCGGGGCCTTGCGATGACCACCGATTGCACCCCGCGCTACTGCTATGCCGACCCGGTCGAGGGCGGCAAGCAGGCGGTCGCCGAGGCCTATCGCAACCTGTGCGCGGTGGGGGCGCGGCCGCTGGCGGTGACCAACTGCCTCAACTTCGGCAATCCCCAGCGGCCCGAGATCATGGGGCAAATCGTGGGCTGCCTCGAAGGGATGAGCGAAGCCTGCGTGGCGCTCGACATGCCGATCGTGAGCGGGAATGTGAGCCTCTACAACGAGACCAAGAACGACGACGGGTCGGGTAGCGCGATCCTGCCGACTCCGGCGATCGGCGCGGTCGGGGTGATCGAGGATGTGTCTAGGGCCGCGACGATCGCGTTCAAGGCCGAGGGCGAGGCGATCGTCCTGATCGGTCATTCGGACAGCCATGTCGGACAGTCCTTGTGGCTCAAGGAGTGTCATGGCCGCAGCGACGGCCCTCCACCGCCCGTCGACCTCGCCGCCGAGCGCCGCGCGGGCGAATTGATTGCCGGGCTGATTGCGAATGGTCAGGTCAGCGCGGTTCATGATTGTTCGGACGGCGGCGCGGCCGTGGCGCTCGCCGAGATGGCACTGGCGGGCGGGATCGGCCTTGCCATGACCGTCGTCGCGCAAATCCCCCACCCGGCCGCGATCCTGTTCGGCGAGGATCAGGGCCGTTTCGTCGTCACCACGCGCGATCCTGCCGCAGTGCGCGCCGCCGCGAACGCCGCGCAACTGTTCGCCGTCGAGATCGGGACGACCGGTGGCGACGCGCTGACCTTCGACCTGGTCGAGCGGGGCGGGGAGCAATCCTTGACGCTGACCGACCTCCGCGCCGCGCACGAGGGGTTCTTTCCCAAGCTGATGGGGGCCGACGCCGCGCTCGCCTGAGCGCGGGCTGCGTCAGATCCGGCCGAATTCCTGGTTGGTGACCTTCTTCCCGAACGCGCCCTGCGGGCGGGTGCGGGTGAGGAGGGGGTTGGTGGCCTTGTCGAACAGGTCGACGGTGGTCTCGAACAGTGCACGCAGCTTGACCACGTCGGGGATGAGTTCGTCGGGGAAGCGGCGGGTTTCGACGCAGCTGCGCGCGGTGTCCTCGATCGCCTCGGCAATGGCGGCGAGCGGTTCGGCGCCGAACATGCGCGATTCGCCCTTCAGCGTATGCGCCGGCAGGACCAGCGCGACGGTGTTCATCTCGTGCATCGCGGCTTCGATCTGGCGAATGCTCTTGATCCCGTCCTCACGGAAATAGTTGAGGATGCGGATGAACCCCGGGCCGAGCTCGGCGCGGCTTTTCTCGAAATAGACCCAGTCGACGAGGTCGGATTGGTCGTCGGTCACGGCGGCTCCCTCGGCCCCACGACAAGGGGCCTCTGATCCGCCGTCCTACCCGCGAAAGGGTAAAGGGGAGGTTATTGGCGTTGGCGGATTCGTTAGCGACGCCGCGTCCGCGGTTGGGCGGGTGGCTTGCCCCCGCCGGGGTTGGCATCGTGATAGGGGTTCTTGGTCGAGCGCATCGTCAGGCGCAGCGGGATCGCGCCGAGCCCCAAGTCCTTGCGCATCGAGTTCACGAGGTAGCGCTGGTAGCTGTCGGGGAGCTGGTCGACTCGGCTGCCGAAGATGACGAAGCTGGGCGGGCGCGCCTTGACCTGGGTGACGTAGCGCAGCTTGATCCGCTTGCCCCCGGGGGCGGGGGGCGGGTTGGCATCGACCGCTTTTTCGAACCAGCGGTTGAGTTCGCCCGTGCCGACCCGGCGCGACCAGGCATCGCGCAGTTCGAACGCCGCCTTGAACAATACGTCGATGCCCTTGCCCGACTTGGCCGAGACGGTCAGCAGGGTGACCCCCTTCAATTGCGACAGCCCGTCCTCGAGCGCCGCCTTGACCCCGTTGAACAGCGAGGAGGCGTTTTCGGCGACGTCCCATTTGTTCAAGGCGATGATCAGCGCGCGGCCTTCCTCTTCGACCGAGTCGGCGATCTTGAGGTCCTGCACTTCGAGCCCACGCGTGGCGTCGAGCAGGAGGACGACGACCTCGGCATGATCGATCGCGCGGCGGGTGTCCTGCGTCGACAGCCATTCGAGCTTGTCGTCGATCTTGGCGCGTTTGCGCAGGCCGGCAGTGTCGACGAGGCGGACGGGGCGGGCGGTGCCGTCCTCGGCGACCCAGTTGTAATCGGTCGTGATCGAATCGCGGGTGATGCCGGCTTCGGGCCCGGTGATCATCCGTTCCTCGCCGAGGATGCGGTTTACCAGCGTCGACTTGCCGGCGTTGGGGCGGCCGACGATGGCGAGCTTGAGCGGGCCGCCCTCGGGCCAGGCGTCATATTCGTCTTCGCTCGGTGCCTCCGCCTCGAACGCATCGCAGATCGGGCGGAGCGCGTCGAACAGGTCGGCCATGCCCTCGCCATGCTCGGCGCTGAGCGCGAGCGGGTCGCCGAGCCCGAGCTTGTAAGCGCCAAGCCGCTCGGCTTCGGCACCGCGTCCCTCGGCCTTGTTGGCGGCGACGATGACGGGGGTATCCTGGGCGCGCAGCCAGCGGCCGATCTCCTCGTCGAGCGCGGTGAGGCCCTCGCGCGCGTCGATCAGGAACAGCGCGACATCGGCGTCGGCAACCGCCGCCTCGGTCTGCTGCCGCATCCGGCCGGGGAGCGAGATCGGGTCCTCGTCCTCGTAGCCGGCGGTGTCGATGACGCGGAAGTCGAGCCCCATCAGCTGGCCCTCGCCCTCGCGCCGGTCGCGGGTCACGCCGGGCCGGTCATCGACCAGCGCGACGCGCTTGCCGACGAGGCGGTTGAACAGGGTCGATTTGCCGACGTTAGGCCGGCCGACGATCGCGACGACGGGCAGCGGCATTACCGATACGCGATCAGGCGGCCCGAGTCGGTCAGGACGTACAATGTCTGGTTGGCGACGACGGGGGGCAGGCTGATCGATCCGCCGGCACCGGTCTGGCTCTGGAACGAGCCGTTGGCGGGGTTGACGTTGATCAGCGTGCCGTTCGAGCCGGCGAGGATCAGCCGGTCGCCGGCGAGGATCGGACCTTCATAGCTGATCGAGCCCGACTTGCCCTTCTTGTTGCGATAGCGCGGCAGCTGCGAGATCCAGCGGACTTTGCCGGTGGCGCGGGCGATGGCGACGACCTTGGCCTCGTCGGTGACGATGAACGCCCAGTCGCCGACGACGCACGGGGTGGAAATGCCGGCGAGGTTCAATTCCCACACGCGCTGGCCGCTGACCAGGTCCAGCGCGACCATCCGCCCGCCCTGGCCAAGCGCGATGACCTGGCCTGAATCGATGACGGGGTCGGCGTCGATGTCGGCCAGCGCCGAGACGCTGGTGCGGGTCGAGGTGCGGGCGAGCGTATCCTGCCACACGATGCGGCCATTCTCGTAGCGATAGGCGTTGAGTTCGCCCGAGGAGAAGCCGGCGACGACCGTCCCCTGGGCGATTGCCGGCGACGATGAGCCGAAGATGCTCGCAATTTCGAGCGCGGCCGCGTTCGACCAATTGGTCGCGCCATCTTCCTGCTTGAGGCTGTAGATCTGGTTGTCCTGGCTCATCGCGTAGATCGTGCCGTTGGCGACCGACGGGGCGCCGCGCAGCGGACCGGCGAGGCGCACTTGCCACACCTTGCCGCCGTTGCCGGCGTCGAGCGCGGCGACGAAGCCGAGGCCGTTGGTCGCGAACACCCGGCCATTGTCGACCGCCACGCCGCCGCCGAACAGCGACGAGGATTCCTTGGGCGCAGTGCCGAATTGGGTCGCCCACAGCTGGGCGCCGGTCTGGGCGTTGAAGGCGCGCACGGTCGACTGGGTGT
>JALYIX010000182.1 GCA_030775565.1 Pseudomonadota bacterium
TCGCGCGCGACGCGGGTCACTTCGGACGCGAAGCCGTTCAACTGGTCGACCATGACGTTGATCGTGTCCTTGAGCGCAAGGATCTCGCCCTTCACGTCGACCGTGATCTTCTTGGACAGATCGCCGCGTGCCACGGCGGTGGTCACTTCGGCGATGTTGCGAACCTGGCCGGTGAGGTTGGTCGCCATCGCGTTGACGTTGTCGGTCAAGTCCTTCCAGGTGCCGGCAACCCCCTTCACATTGGCCTGCCCGCCGAGCTTGCCCTCGGTGCCGACCTCGCGGGCGACGCGGGTCACTTCCGAGGCGAACGAATTGAGCTGGTCGACCATCGTGTTGACGACCTTGCCGATGCGCAGGAATTCGCCGCGGAGGGGGCGTCCGTCGATCTCGACCGTCATCGATTGCGACAGGTCGCCCTTGGCCACCGCGCCGATGACGCGGGCGACTTCGGCGGTCGGCTGGACCATGTCCTCGATGAGGTCGTTGACCGAGCGGATCGCGGTCTCCCAACCGCCGCGCGCGTTCTTGACGCGCCCGCGCTGGGTGATCTTGCCTTCCTTGCCGACGACCTTCGACAGCCGCTCGAACTCGTGGGTCATGTCGGCGTTCAAGGCGACGACTTCGTTGAACAGGAGACCGATCTCGCCATCGAGCCCGTCGACGTCCTCGGACAGACGAACCGAGAAGTCGCCGCGGCGCAAGGCGCGCAAGGCCGTGACCAGCTGGCGGCGGTCGATGAATTCGCGCGGGGGCTGTACGTTCACTTGGCTTCCTCGGACAGTCTCCCCCCGCCCGGTCGAAAACGCCGGCCCCCCGGCCGACGCGCTCACGCGGATCGTTAATTCCCTTCCGCTGCGACGAAAAGTACCGATTGATCCTTAACGAGGAATTGCACAGTCGCGCGGCCGAGGAAATAGAAATGTTGCGGGGCCGGCACAAGCAGATCTGACGCTTCCGCCCGGGTCAAAGCAGCGCTAAATCGTCGATCATGAAAGCACATCGCGTAACCCTCCGCCAGCTGGGCGGCCCCGAGGTGATCGAGTGGGAGGAAGTCGAGCTGCCACCGCCTGGTCGCGGCGAGGTAATCGTCGAGCATGAGGCGATCGGGCTCAACTTCATCGATATTTATCATCGCTCGGGGGTTTATCCGATCGACTTGCCGGGCTTGCTCGGTCTCGAGGCGGTCGGGCGGGTTGTCGCCGCCGGGGAGGCCAGCGGATGGCGGGCAGGGGACCGGGTCGCGACCTTCGGTCCCCATCGCGGCGCTTATGCAACGGCGCGGGTCGTTGCCGGGAACAGCCTGCTCGCGGTCCCCGAGGGGATCGGCAGCGAGACCGCCGCGGCGGTGCTCCTCAAGGGCTGCACGACCGAGTTCATGGTCGAGCGTTGCGCCCGGGTCGAGGCGGGGTGGGACGTCCTGGTCCATGCCGCGGCGGGCGGCGTCGGGACCTTGCTCGTCCAGTGGCTGAAGGCGATCGGCGCACGCGTCATCGGCACGGTCGGCAGCGACGAGAAAGCGGCGATCGCTCGCGCGTCGGGTGCCGACGAGGTGATCGTCTACACGCGCGAGGAGGTTGCGCAGCGGGTTCGCGCGCTGACCGGAGGCGGGGGGGTGCGCGCGACGTTCGATGGGGTCGGGCGCGACGCCTGGGCGGCGAGCCTTGCCAGCACCGCTCGGCGTGGGCTTGTCGTCAGCTATGGCAATGCCAGCGGACCCGTCACCGACGTGGCCTTGGGATCGCTGGCGACGGCGGGCTCCGTGTTCGTCACGCGGCCAACGCTGTTCGACTATTATGTCACGCCCGAGGAACGCAAGGCGGGCAGCGATCGGCTGTGGGCAATGCTCGCGTCGGGCGCGATCACACCCGAGGTGGGCGCGCGCTACGCGTTGGCTGACGCCGCGCAGGCGCATCGCAACCTCGAGGCGCGGAAAACCACGGGTTCGGTCCTGCTCATCCCGTAAGCCGGTCGCTCGCCGCCTACCTTGCGCAGCGGCGCTTCATCGGCCCGATGACCTGCTCGGCGAACCGGTCCATTTCTTCTTCCTGGGGACTCATCTGGAGGAGCAGCAGGTCGAGGCCGGCGGCTTCATATTCCTCGATACGCTCGCGCAATTGCTCCGGCGTCCCGACGAGGTTGGGACGGAGCCCGCGGTTCGACACACTATATTCCTGAAGCTTGATTTCGCGCTCCAGTTTCGTCCCCGACAGCCATTGGTCGAAATTGGCGAAGCCCTTCGGCGCGACAGGCGGCAGCTGCGTGATACGCGCCAGTTCCCGACGCGCTTCGGCCTCGCTGTCGCGGACGATGGCATAGGCGGCCATGCCAAATTTCATCGCCTCGCCGCCGGCTGCGTCGCGCCTTAGCCGCATGTCGGCGATTTTCGGGGCGATCGCGGTAACGGGATCGCCGTGCATGACATAGGCATCGCATTGGGAGGCAATCATCGTCTTGGCGGCCTCGCTCTCGCCGCCGGCATAGATGACGGGCTTGGCGAGGGGCTTGGGCGCGCAGATGGCCTCTTTCAGCCGGTAATGCTTGCCGACGAACGAGAAGCGGTCCTGCGTCCATAACCCGTCGACAACATCAAGCCACTCCGAGGTTCGCGAATAGCGATCGTCATGCTGGTCGAACTCCAGCCCGTATTGGACGGCTTCGTCGGCCCACCACGAGGAGACGACGTTGAGCGAAAGCCGACCACCACTGATGCGGTCGATGTTGGCCGCCGCCTTGGCGAACAGCGCCGGCTGGTGGAAGTTGGGCCGGACCGCGACCATCAGCTCGATCTTGTCGGTGACGGCGGCAAGCGCGGCGGCGGTCGACCAGGCATCGAGGGCAGGGGCCTCGACCCCCTTGATGTCGTTGAGATTGAGTTCCGCGATCAGCGTCAGGTCCCAGCCAGTCTGCTCGCTCCGCTGGGTGATCCGCCGGGCAAGCTCCCAACTCGCCTCGGGCTCGTCGGGCACATTGCGGAGCCAGCCGCCGAATACGGGCATCCAGTACCCGAACCTCATCGACCGATCCTCCCCGCGAGATAGTCGACCAGCTGTTCGTGCGGATCCCATCCGAGCACGTCGAGCGGGCGAGCAACGAAATT
>JALYIX010000183.1 GCA_030775565.1 Pseudomonadota bacterium
CCATGTCCTGCGACGGCACGATGATCGGCTTGCCGTTGGCGGGCGACAGGATGTTGTTGGTCGACATCATCAGGACGCGCGCTTCGAGCTGGGCCTCGAGGCTCAGCGGGACGTGCACAGCCATCTGGTCGCCGTCGAAGTCGGCGTTGAACGCGGCGCAGACCAGCGGGTGAAGCTGGATCGCCTTGCCCTCGATGAGGACCGGCTCGAACGCCTGGATGCCGAGGCGATGGAGCGTCGGCGCGCGGTTCAGCAGCACGGGATGCTCGCGGATTACCTCGTCGAGGATGTCCCAGACTTCCTTGCGCTCTTTCTCGACCCACTTCTTGGCCTGCTTCAAGGTCATCGACAGACCCTTGGCGTCGAGGCGCGAATAGATGAATGGCTTGAACAGCTCGAGCGCCATCTTCTTGGGAAGGCCGCACTGATGAAGCTTGAGCTCGGGGCCCGTGACGATGACCGAGCGGCCCGAATAGTCGACGCGCTTGCCGAGGAGGTTCTGGCGGAAGCGGCCCTGCTTGCCCTTGAGCATGTCGCTGAGCGACTTCAAGGGACGCTTGTTGGCCCCGGTGATGGTGCGGCCACGGCGGCCGTTGTCGAACAGTGCGTCGACGGCTTCCTGGAGCATGCGCTTTTCGTTGCGGACGATGATGTCCGGCGCGCGAAGCTCCATCAGGCGCTTCAAGCGGTTGTTGCGGTTGATCACGCGGCGATACAGATCGTTCAGATCCGACGTCGCGAAGCGGCCGCCGTCGAGCGGCACCAGCGGGCGCAGCTCGGGCGGGATAACGGGGACGACCTCGAGAATCATCCATTCCGGGCGGTTGCCCGATTCCAGGAAGCTTTCGACCACCTTCAGCCGCTTGATAATCTTCTTGGGCTTCAGTTCCGACTTGGTCTCGGCGAGTTCCTTGAGCAGGATTTACTTCTCGCCGGCGAGGTCCAAGTCCATCAGCATGGTGCGGACGGCCTGCGCGCCGATGTCGGCGGTGAACGCGTCTTCGCCGAACTCATCCTGCGCGGTGAGCAGCTCGTCCTCGGTCAGGAGCTGATACTTTTCGAGGCTGGTCAGGCCCGGCTCGATGACCACATAGGCCTCGAAATAGAGCACGCGCTCGAGCTGCTTGAGCTGCATGTCGAGCAGCAGGCCGATGCGGCTCGGCAGCGATTTCAGGAACCAGATGTGCGCCACGGGAGCGGCGAGCTCGATATGCCCCATCCGCTCGCGGCGGACCTTCGAGACGGTGACCTCGACGCCGCACTTCTCGCAGACGATCCCCTTGTACTTCATCCGCTTATACTTGCAGCACAGGCACTCGTAGTCCTTGATCGGACAGAAAATGCGCGCGCAGAACAGGCCGTCACGCTCGGGCTTGAACGTGCGATAGTTGATGGTCTCGGGCTTCTTGATCTCGCCGAACGACCACGACCGGATCTTGTCGGGCGAGGCGATGCCGATGCGGATCTGGTCGAAGGTTTCCGGCTTGGCGATCGGATTGGCGAAGTTGGTCAGCTCGTTCATGGTCGCTCCTTAGCCCCTCCCTGCAAGGGAGGGGTTGGGGTGGGTATTTCTTCGGGAAAGAGGTTCACCGCGTCGCGGCTCACACCCACCCCTCGATCCCCTCCCTTTGCAGGGAGGGGGGAAGTCAGTTCACTCCGCCGCCAGCGGCAGCGGCTCGGCGTTCGGATCGATGTGGCTGTCGAGATCGACCGACAGCCCGAGGCTCCGCATTTCCTTGACGAGCACGTTGAAGCTCTCCGGAATGCCCGCCTCGAACGTGTCGTCGCCCTTGACGATCGCTTCATAGACCTTGGTGCGGCCGATGACGTCGTCCGACTTGACCGTCAGCATCTCCTGCAGCGTGTAGGCGGCGCCGTAGGCCTGCAATGCCCAGACCTCCATTTCGCCGAAGCGCTGGCCGCCGAACTGGGCCTTGCCGCCCAGCGGCTGCTGGGTGACAAGGCTGTACGGCCCGATCGAGCGTGCGTGGATCTTGTCGTCGACCAGATGGTGCAGCTTGAGCATGTAGATATAGCCCACGGTCACCTTGCGATCGAACGGCTCGCCCGAGCGCCCGTCGAACAGGGTCACCTGCCCCGAGCGGTCGAGACCGGCCTTCTCGAGCATGTCGCCGACATCGGGCTCGCGCGCCCCGTCGAACACCGGAGTGCCCATCGGGATTCCGCCGACCAGGTTGGTGGCGAGCTCGAGCGTTGCGGCATCGTCGCGGCCGTCGATCTCGGCGAAATAATTCTCGCCATAGATGTCCTTCAGCTTGGTCCGCATCGCGCCCGCATCGCTGCCGACGAAGCCCTTGCCGCGCTCATGCATCTCCTCGAGCATCTGGCCGATCTGCTGGCCAAGACCGCGTGCGGCCCAGCCGAGATGGGTCTCGAAGATCTGCCCGACGTTCATTCGGCTAGGCACGCCGAGCGGGTTCAAGACGATGTCGACCGGAGTCCCGTCCTCGAGGAACGGCATGTCCTCGTTGGGCAGGATGCGGCTGATGACGCCCTTGTTGCCGTGACGCCCGGCCATCTTGTCGCCCGGCTGCAGCTTGCGCTTCACCGCGACGAACACCTTGACCATCTTGAGCACGCCGGGGGCGAGTTCGTCGCCGGCTTCGAGCTTGGCGACGCGGTCCTCGAGGCGAGCGACGATCACGCCGACCGCTTCGTCATACTGGCCCTTCAAGGCTTCGAGATCGGCCTGGCGCTGGTCGTCCTTGACGGCGATTTTCCACCAGTCGTAGCGGTCGACGCTATCGAGCGTTTCGTCGTCGAGCGTTGCGCCCTTCTTCATGCCCTTGGGGGCCGCGGTCGCGACCTGGCCGAGCAGCATGTCCTTCAACCGCCCGAAGGTCGCGCGGTTGAGGATCGCGCGCTCGTCCTCGGCGTCCTTGCGCAGGCGATCCTTCTCGAACGTCTGGATCGAGCGCGTGCGGTCGTCGATGTCGATGCCGTGGCGGTTGAACACGCGCACTTCGACCACCGTCCCGGCGACGCCGGGGGGCAGGCGGAGCGAGGTGTCGCGAACGTCCGAGGCCTTTTCGCCGAAGATCGCGCGGAGCAGTTTCTCCTCCGGCGTCATCGGGCTTTCGCCCTTGGGCGTGATCTTGCCGCACAGGATATCGCCCGGCTCGACCTCGGCGCCGATGTAGACGATGCCCGCTTCGTCGAGGTTGCGAAGCGCTTCCTCGCCGACGTTGGGAATGTCGCGGGTGATGTCCTCCGGCCCCAATTTGGTATCGCGCGCCATGACTTCGAATTCCTCGATGTGGATCGAGGTGAAGACGTCGTCCTTGACGATGCGCTCGGAGATGAGGATCGAATCCTCATAGTTGTAGCCATTCCACGGCATGAACGCGACGAGCACGTTGCGGCCCAGCGCAAGCTCGCCAAACTGGGTCGAGGGGCCGTCGGCGATGACTTCGCCCTGCGCTACCGTCTCGCCGACCTTCACCAGCGGGCGCTGGTTGATGCAGGTGTTCTGGTTCGAGCGCTGGAACTTCATCAGCGTGTAGATGTCGACCCCGCTCTCGCCGGGCTTGAGATCGCCGGTGGCGCGAACGACGATGCGGGTCGCATCGACCTGGTCGATGATGCCGGCGCGGCGGGCAGCGATCGCTGCACCGGAGTCACGCGCGACCGTCTCTTCCATGCCGGTCCCGACCAGCGGCGCGTCGGCCTGCAGCAACGGCACCGCCTGGCGCTGCATGTTCGAGCCCATCAGCGCGCGGTTGGCGTCATCGTTTTCCAGGAACGGGATGAGCGACGCAGCGACCGAGACGAGCTGCTTGGGGCTGACGTCCATCAGCGTGATCGTGTCGCGCGGCGCCATCAGGAAGTCGCCCGAACGGCGGCTCGAGACGATCTCCTCGCCGAACGTGCCGTCGGCCAAAATCTCCGCGTTGGCCTGCGCGATGGTGTGCTTGGCCTCTTCCATCGCCGACAGATAGACGACCTCGTCGGTCACCTTGTTGTCGATGACCTTGCGGTACGGGGTCTCGATGAAGCCGTACTTGTTGACCCGGCTGAAGCTGGCAAGGCTGTTGATCAGGCCGATGTTCGGCCCTTCGGGAGTCTCGATCGGGCAGATCCGGCCATAGTGGGTCG
>JALYIX010000184.1 GCA_030775565.1 Pseudomonadota bacterium
CTCGAAGCACGAATCGCGGCCCTCGAAGCGGCGGCGAAGGCCAAGGCTGGCCCCAAGCCCGCCAAGCCCGCCGCGCCGGGAGCAACGATCTGACCGACGAGATCGAAGCCGAGGAGCGCGACGACGGTGCGCCGATCGAAGTGCTCGAACAATATTTCGAAGCGCGCGGCTGGGCGTGCGAGCGGACCGGCGAGGGGGAGATTGTCGCCTCCGCCACGGGCAGCTGGGCGCAATATGAGCTGCGCGGGGTGTGGCGCCAGGACGACCAGGTGCTCCAGTTCCTCGCCTTCCCCGATATCAAGGTCGGGCCGGAGAAGCGCGCGGCGATCTATGAGTCATTGGGGCTTATCAACGAGCAATTGTGGCTCGGCCATTTCGAGATGTGGTCGGGGTCGGGGCTGATCGTGTTCCGCCACGCCGCGCTGGTCAGCGAAAGTGACGGGCTGACGTTCGAGCAGGCCGAAGCCATCGCCGAGGCCGCGCTCGAGGAGTGCGAGCGCTTCTACCCGGTGTTCCAGTTCGTGCTGTGGGGCGGAAAATCGCCGACCGAGGCGATCGCCGCGGCGCTGATCGATACGGCGGGCGAGGCGTGACGGGCTTTCCCGATCCGACCTGGCTGGTCGGTTGCGGCAACATGGCCGGGGCGATGGTCGAGGGATGGCGCGCGGCCGGGCTCGAGCTGTCCGCGGTCACTGCCATCCGCCCGAGCGGGACGCCCGTGGCCGGCGTGGCGACCGTCTCCGCGCTGCCCGAGGGTCCGGCGCCGGCCCTCGTCATGCTCGGCTTCAAGCCGCAGAAGCTCGACGAAGTGGCGCCGGGGCTCGCCGCTCGGCTCGGGCCCGACACGATCCTGATCTCGCTGCTCGCCGGGGTCGAGGCGGCGAGCCTTCGCGCGCGCTTTCCCATGGTCCGCGCGATCGTCCGGGTCATGCCCAACCTGCCCGTTGCCCAGCGCAAGGGGGTCATCGCGCTCTACGGCGCGGATGGAGACGCCGCGGCGCTCGCAATCGTAAAGGATCTGATCGCGCTGCTCGGCTTTGCGCCGGTGGTCGATGATGAGCGCGCGTTCGCAGCGATCGGGGCGGTGGCCGGATCGGCTCCCGCCTATGTCGCGCGCTTCGTCGAGGCGCTTGCCGTGGGGGGCGAGGGGCTTGGGTTGGCGCCGGGATTGGCAGCCGCGGTCGCGCTCGAAACGATCGTCGGGACCGCCGCGATGGCCGAAGCGACCGGCGTGGCGATGCCCGAACTCGCCCGGCGCGTCGCCTCGCCCAAGGGGACGACCGAGGCCGGACTGGCCGTGCTCGACGCGCCCGGGGGCCTGCGCGCGCTGATTGCGCGGATGCTTGCGGCCTCGACCGCGCGCGGCCGCGAACTTGCCGAGGCTGCCCGGCGCGGTTGATCATCGCCGCAGCCTCGCCTATTCGCGCCCGCAGCAAAGGGACGCACGATGGCCGACGAGGCGACTTACGACGATCGCGACGGGTGGATCTGGTTCGACGGCAAGCTCGTGCCATGGCGCGAGGCCAATGTTCATATCCTGACCCACGCGCTGCATTATGCCTCGGCGGTGTTCGAAGGACAGCGCGCCTATAACGGCACCATCTTCAAGCTGAGCGAACATAGCGCGCGCCTGCGCAACAGCGCGCGCATCCTCGGCTATGAGCTGCCTTGGAGCGGCGAGCAGATTGACGCGGCGTGCAACGAGACGCTTGCCGCCAATGGCCTCACCGACGCCTATGTCCGTCCGATCGCCTGGCGCGGGTCGGAGCAGATGGGGGTCTCCGCCCAGAAGACGAAGCCGCACCTCGCCGTCGCCTGCTGGGTGTGGGGGAAGTATTTCGACCCCGCTCTCGCCGCGCGGGGGATCCGGCTCGACATCGCCGAGTGGCGCCGCCCAGCGCCCTACACCGCGCCGACCGCATCCAAGGCGAGCGGGCTCTACATGATCGCGACCATGTCGAAGCATCGCGCCGAGGATCGCGGGTTCAACGATGCGCTGATGTTCGACTGGCGGGGGCAGGTGGCGGAGGCGACGGGGGCCAACGCCTTCTTCATCCGCGACAATGTCATTCACACCCCGACCCCCGATTGCTTCCTCGACGGGATTACGCGGCGGACGGTCATCGACCTCGCCCAGCGGCGCGGGATCGAAGTCGTCGAGCGGGCGATCTGGCCCGAGGAGCTGGAAAGTTTCGAGCAGATGTTCCTGACCGGCTCGGCGGCCGAGGTGACCCATGTCGGATCAGCCGGGCCGTGGAATTTCGAGGTTGGTGAATTGTCGAAGCAGCTCGCGCGCGATTATGAGCAGCTGGTCAACGGGCGCATGCCCAAGGGTTGACGACATCGGCGGAAAAGCGCGTCCAAAGCGGATAAATGCTTTACGCTTCCTTGGCTTGGCAGGGCCACAGCGGTCCGGGCATGCTGCTTGACGCCTATCTTTCCCCTGCCGCCCTCCCGCCATCCGACGGCGAGCGCCGCCGCTCGCGGGTCGAGGCGCGGCCAACTGGCCTGCTCGAACTGCTGAGGCTGGCGTTCTCGGACGATCCGAGCGCGCGCCACATCCGCTCCGAACAGATGCGCGAGCTGCTCCGCAACGCCCCGGTCTCGCTGATCGCGAGCGTCATGGCGACCTTGTTGCTCATGGCGCACCTCACGGCGCAGCCGCGGGTCGTAGGCCTGTGGCCGTGGTTCGCGGCGATGGTCGGATTGCTGCTGTTCCGTTTCTGGCGCAACCACCTCCTGACACGGCACCTGGCGGTGACGAGTGCCACGCCGGGGACATTCGGCGAGATCACGGCCACCGTCGCTCTCCAGGGCCTGTTGTGGCTCGTCCCCGTGTTCGCCTGGTTCGACGTCGTCGACGAGCCGACGCGAATGTTCATGACCCTCGTTGTCATCGCCCTGATGAGCGGCGGCAGTACCACGCTGACGATGGTGCCGCCCGCGGCGACCCTGTTCGTCTTCATCATGTTCGTTGCGCTGGTGCGAATCACGGTCGAGATCGATACCGGCGGAATGACCGGCCTCGCCCTCATTCTCGCGGTCATCCTGTACACCTCGGTGCTGTCCGGCGCGCGATTGTTCATCCGCCATGTCCGCGCCCGAACCGAGCTTGAAGAACAAGGCGAACTGATCAAGCTGCTCCGCGAATTTCAATCGAGCGGCAGCGACTGGCTGTGGGAATTGGATGAGGCGCTGTGCGTCCGCTACATTTCGCGCGGTATGGCGGACGCGGTCGGGATGACCGTCAACCAGCTGCTCGGACGGGACGTTCGCAAGCTGCTCGACCCCGATGGCAAATATAAGATCTATAGCGAAGGCATTCGCACCATCCTTGCGCATTTCGAGCAAGGCCAGGCGTTCCATGAGCAGGCCTTCCTGTCGGTCGACGGGCGCTGCTGGTTCAGCGCTTCGGGTCGCCCGGTGATCGCGCCGGACGGATGTATCAAGGGCTGGCGCGGGGTCGCGTCCGACATCACCGCGCTTCGTTCGGGGCCGGGAGCCGAAGTCGTCCGCGTCGCCCGCCGCGACCCGCTGACCGGCCTCGCCAATCGACCCATGGTTCGCGAACTGCTCGAGGAAGCACGATTGCGGCAAATGCGCGGCCTGGGGCCGTGCGTCCTGTTGCTGCTCGACCTCGATCGCTTCAAGATGGTCAACGACACGCTTGGTCACGCGGTTGGCGATCGCCTGCTGGTCGAGGTCGCCCGGCGGCTGGAAGCAGCTTGCGGTCCCGATGCCGGGGTCGGGCGACTTGGCGGCGACGAATTCGCCGTCGTGTGGCGCGGCGCGGCCGATACCCTCACGCTCCTCAACCTTGCCGAGCGAATCGACAATGCGATCGACCGGCCTTTCACGATCGGGGCAAGCTCGATCACCATCGGGGTCTCGATCGGCATCGCCCGCGCCCCGATCGATGGCGAAACCGAAGATCAGCTGATGCGCAGCGCCGACCTCGCATTGTACCGCTCGAAGGAGCAGGGGCGGGGTTGCTGTAGCTTCTACGAACCATGGATGCTGAGCAAGGCGCAGGCCGAACGACTGCTCGAAAGCGACGTTCGCGAAGCGGTTCGCCGCGGCGACCTGCGGCTCCATTATCAGCCGATCGTCGACGCCCAGAGTCTGGCGGTGGTCGGGCATGAAGCCTTGCTGCGCTGGTCGCATCCCCAGCGCGGGGCGATCGGCCCCGACGTGTTCGTGCCGATCATCGAGGACGTCGGCCTCATCCACCAGATCGGCGACTGGGTCATTCGCGAAGCCTGCGCGGAGGCGGCGCGATGGCCCGATCATTGGCGCGTCGCGGTCAATATCTCGGTCGCACAGCTGACCGGCGCGGGGTTGAAGTCCACCGTTGACGAAGCCCTCGTCGACAGCGGCCTGCGGCCCGACCGGCTCGAACTGGAGGTGACCGAAAACGTCTTCCTCGGCGATGATGTGGCGACGCTCGCCGCGCTGGCCAGTCTTCAATCGCTCGGCGTCCGGCTCGTGCTCGATGATTTCGGCAAGGGCTATTCGAGCTTCGGCTACCTGTCGCGCGCCTGCTTTTCGAAGATCAAGATCGATCAGCTGTTCGTCCGGGGAGCCGCCTCCGGACGGCGCGAGAGCATGGCGATCGTCAAGTCGATCCTGGCGCTTGCGCGCGGGCTCGGGGTGGAGACGACCGCCGAGGGGATCGAGACTCCGGCCCAGGCCGAGCTCCTGGCCCATCTTGGCTGCAGCCAGCTCCAGGGTTTCCTGTTCGGCAAGCCAGGCCCCGCGGCGCAGGTCGCGCACGCCGCAGCGCGGCCCGGCGGCGAGCCGGACCTGCTACCGGTCAAGCGTCGAGCATAAGGGGTTTTCACCCGCTCCTCGCCCGCCTAAAGCCGCCCCGCTGGTGGGGCGTCGCCAAGTGGTAAGGCAGCGGCTTTTGATGCCGCCATTCGCAGGTTCGAATCCTGCCGCCCCAGCCAGCTTTTTCCTAAGCCATTGACCCGGTGCTGTGGTCCGGTCGGTGCCGTCCTGAGGCGGGATATCGCACCAGGCCCTGCGACAGACCCGCCGCTTTGTCGGCACGCGAGCAAAGCCGAATAGGGTGAGGCGGATGGGTTTCGCGCGTTTGCGCGGCGTGGCACCCGCTTTGCCGACCCGGCTGCCCGATCGCCCAAAGGGCGTGCGTGCTTGCCTGCGCGCATCTTTCGACCATAATCAGCGGATGAGGAGAGCAGTCATCGACGACCGGGCGGCAGATGACGGCGTGCTCCGTCTGCACGGGACGATTGCCCGCGATCTTGGCATCCAGATTGCGTCGGGCGTCATCCGCCCCGGCGACATTCTCGACGGGGAAATCGCGGCGAGCGGGATGCTCAACGTGTCCCGCACCGCCTATCGCGAGGCGGTGCGGATCCTGTCGGCCAAGGGACTGGTCACGTCGCGTCCCAAAGTTGGCACTCGCGTCAGCCCGCGCGAACAATGGCACCTGCTCGACCCCGATGTACTGGGCTGGATCTTCGGCGCGAAGCCCGACGAATCGCTCCTCGACGGCCTGTTCGAATTGCGGCGAATCATCGAACCCGAAGCGGCCTCGCTGGCGGCGCAGCGGCGCACCGAGGCGCATGTCGAGACGATGCGGGCGTCGCTCGATGACATGGCCGTCCATACCCTTGGCACCGAGGCCGGACGCAGCGCCGATCAGCAATTCCACGCCGCGCTGCTCGATGCCTCGGGCAATCCCTTCCTGTCGTCGCTGACGAGCGGGGTGGCGGCGGCAGTGGCGTGGACGACGATTTTCAAGCAGCGTCTCCAGCCGTTGCGCCGCGATGCGCTTCCCGACCACCGCAAGGTCTTCGACGCAGTCGCGGCACGCGACGCGGCGGGGGCGCACGCGGCGATGGCGCAGCTCGTCGACCTCGCCTTGAGCGATACCCGCAAGGCGCGTGACGAGTGGCTTGCGCCGGCGTGAAGCGCGACGGAACGAGGCGCATCCTGCGCGACGGCGAGGCGTTGGGGGACAGGATCGTCCAGTCAGGAGAAATCAACATGTCGCATAGGATCGCCGGTCTCGAGGCGGATCACGCCAATCATGCCGGGTGCCGTCGTCCCACTGGCGCCGCCCTCGCCGGCGCGAAGGTCTGCCCGCTGTGACGCGGATCGCCATCGCCGGGGTCGGCAAGATCGCGACCGACCAGCACATCCCGCACATCAGGGCCAACCCGGCATTCGACTATGTCGCTGCGGTGACGCGCGGCAGTACCGAGGGCTATGGCGTCCCCGCGTTCAACTCGATCCCCGAGATGATGGCGGCAAACCTCGGGGTCGAGGCGATCGCGATCTGCACCCCGCCGATCAGCCGGATGGCGTTGCTGGCCGATGCGCTGGCGGCCAGGCTCGACGTGCTGATGGAGAAGCCGCCGGCGGCGACGCTGAGCGAAGCCGAACATTTTGCCGTGATGGCGCACGAGGCGGGCGGACTGCTTTATCAAAGCTGGCATAGCCGCGAAGCAGCGGCGGTCGAGCCGGCGCGCGACTGGCTCAAGGGCAAGGCGATCAAGTCGGTTCAGGTCAATTGGCTCGAGGACGTCCGCGTCTGGCATCCGGGACAGGAGTGGGTGTGGGAGCCGGGGATCGGCGTGTTCGATCCGGGGATCAACGCGCTGTCCGTCATCACGCGGATCCTGCCCGGGCCGTTGATGGTGCAGTCGTCGGAGCTTCACTTCCCCGCCAACAAGCCCGCGCCGATTGCCGCGACCCTGTCCCTTGCGAACCCGGCCGGCACCCCGGTCGCGGTTCATCTCAACTGGGACCAGAAGGGTCCGCAGACGTGGGACATCCTCATCGAGACCGATGGCGGGACGCTCAAGCTTGGCCATGGTGCGTCGCAGATGGCGCTCGACGGGGTCGCAATCGATGTCGGCACCGCGGCCGAATATGAAACGCTCTACAAGCGTTTCGCCGAGCTGATCGCGACGCGCACGAGCGATGTCGATCTGTCGCCGTTCCGCCTTGTCGCCGATGCATTCTTGCTGGGCCAGCGCAAGGACGTCGCCGTGTTCGAGTGGTAGGGGACAGCAGGGCCGCAATTTGACCCGGCACAGGTGCGCGCTGAATTTGATGCCCGTGGGAAGACCGAAGGTCCCGCCGTCCGCCGCGGCGACCAAGCCTGCGGCCATGCGTACAGCGTCGACGTGACGGCTTAGTGATTGTGGCGCGGAACGCCGATCGTCTGGGCAATGCGCTGATATTTCTCGGCGCCTTCGAGGATCGCTCCTGACTGGAGCTGGCCGACGGTGGCGCGCTGGATTTCCTGCCACGGCGTCTGGCTTGCCGGATAGGCATAGCCGCCCGCGGCTTCGAGCTCGGCCCGGCGGCGGGCAATCTCTTCGGGCGAGATCAGCATGTTGGCCTCGCCCGTGTTGAGGTCGATCCGGACCCGGTCGCCGGTGCGGAGCAGCGCCAGGCCGCCACCCGCCGCCGCTTCGGGTGAGGCGTTGAGGATCGACGGCGAGCCCGAGGTCCCGGACTGGCGACCATCGCCGATACACGGCAGCGCGTGGATGCCGTCTTCGATGAGGTGGACCGGCGGGCGCATGTTGACGACTTCGGCCGAGCCGGGATAGCCAATCGGGCCCGCGCCGCGCATCACGAGCAGGGTGCGGTCGTCGGCGCCGAGGTCGGGATCGTCGATCCGCGCGTGGTAATCCTCGGGACCGTCGAACACGATGACCTTGCCTTCGAACGCATTGAGGTCGTCGGGGTCTGACAGATAGCGTTCGCGGAAATCAGGGGAGATCACCGACAATTTCATGATCGCGCTGTCGAACAGATTGCCGCGCAGGATCGAGAAGCCGGCGGATTCCATCAGCGGCGCGTCGAAGCGTCGAATGACCCGATCGTCCTCGATCGTCGCGTTGCGCACATGGTCGGCGAAGGTGCCGCCGGTGACGGTGATCGCGTCTTCCTTGATCAAGCCCTGCTTCAGCAGTTCGGCGGCGACCGCCGGAACTCCGCCCGCGCGGTAATAATCCTCGCCGAGATATTCTCCGGCGGGTTGCAGATTGACGAGCAGCGGCACGTCGCGGCCAAGCCGCTGCCAGTCGTCGAGCGGGAGGTCGACGCCGATGTGGCGGGCAAGGGCGGCAAGATGGATCGGCGCATTGGTCGAACCACCGATGGCGGCACTGACCACGATCGCATTGTGGAAGGCGCTGAGCGTCATGATGTCGGACGGCTTGCGGTCGGCATGGACCATCTCGACGATCCGCTTGCCCGTTTCATAGGCACACTCCTGCCGGTCGCGATAGGGTGCCGGGATGGCGGCCGAACCGGGCAGCGACATGCCGAGCGCTTCGGTGAGCGAGTTCATCGTCGTCGCCGTGCCCATCGTATTGCAGTAGCCGGTCGAGGGCGCCGACGAGGCGACGAGCTTGATGAACCCCTTGTAATCGATGTCGCCGGTCGCGAGCAGTTCGCGGGCCTTCCACACGATCGTGCCCGACCCGGTTCGTTGACCCTTGAACCAGCCATTGAGCATCGGTCCGACCGACAGTGCGATCGCCGGGATATTGACCGTCGCCGCCGCCATCAGGCACGCCGGGGTGGTCTTGTCGCAGCCGATGGTGAGGACGGTCCCGTCGATCGGGTAGCCGAACAGGATCTCGACCAGCCCCATGTAGGCGAGGTTGCGGTCAAGTGCGGCGGTCGGGCGCTTGCCGGTCTCCTGGATCGGGTGGACCGGGAATTCGATGGCGATGCCGCCGGCCTCGCGAATGCCCTCGCGGACGCGCTCGGCAAGCACGAGGTGGTGACGATTGCACGGCGACAGGTCGCTTCCGGTCTGGGCGATGCCGATGATCGGCTTGCCCGACTGCAACTCCTCGAGGCTCAGCCCGAAATTCATGTAGCGCTCGAGGTAGAGCGCGGTCATGTCGGCGTTGGAGGGGTCGTCGAACCAGGCGCGCGAGCGGAGCGGGCTATTTGGCTTGGTCACGATGTCTGCAAATCCTCTCGTCGGCCGGCTTCACACCCAACATAACTCCCGAGCCTTCGCCAAGTGCCGGGCATGCCGGGTGCTCCGTGCCCCGCACCTGGCTTTTATAGTCAGACAAATGCGGGAAGAACAACCCGCCGCTGCCCCGCGTGATCGCTAGTCGAGCGGCGGATCGGCGGGCCGGTCCAGTTCTTCCGCGCCGGCGACGGCATCGTCGACCGGGGCCAGTTCGCCGGTCGCCTCGAGGTCGATCGCTTCCTCTTCGCTTTCGTCGATTTTCGCGACCGAGACGACATGTTCGCCCTTGCCGACGCGCAGGATCATCACGCCCGAGGTGTTGCGCCCGGCAATGCGGATGTCGCCGACGGTCGTGCGAATGACCTTCGCCTGGTCGGTGACGAGCATCAACTGCTCGCCGGGCTTGACCGGGAAGGACGCGACCACGCCGCCGTTGCGTTCGTTGGTGACGATGTTGGTGATGCCCTGGCCGCCGCGATTGGTACGACGATATTCGAACGTCGACGAGCGCTTGCCGAAGCCGTTCTCGGTGACGGTGAGCAGAAATTGCTCCTTGTCGGCAAGCTCGGCGTAGCGTTCCGCCGACAGGCCTTCGGCACCGTCGTTGTCGCGCCATTTGGGGGCGCGGAGATAGGCTTCGCGTTCCTCCGACGTGGTCCCCGCGCGGCGCAGGATCGACATCGAGATGACCTTGTCGTCGCCGAGCAGGCGGACGCCGCGCACCCCGGTCGACGAACGCGACTGGAATTCGCGGACGTCGGTCGAGAGGAAACGGATCGCCTTGCCGTTCCTGGTGGCGAGCAGGACGTCGTCCTCCTCGGTCAGCAGATCGACCGCGATCAGGCGGTCGGTGGGATCGCCTTCCTCGCCTTCCTCCTCGGAGACCCCGAATTTCATCGCGATCTTGCCGGCCGTCGGAATATTCGTGAACGCGCTCATGGGGTTACGGCGCACCGTTCCCTTGGCGGTGCAGAACATGATGTGCAGTTTGGCCCACTCGTCCTCGTCCTCGGGCAGGGGCAGGACGGTCGTGATGACCTCGCCTTCGTTGAGCGGGAGCAGGTTGATCATCGGCCGCCCGCGCGCGGCGGGATTGCCCTCGGGCAGGCGCCACACCTTCATCCGATAGACGCGGCCCAAGTTGGAGAAGAACAGCACGGGATTGTGGGTCGAGGTGACGAACAGCTCGGTGACGACATCCTCGTCCTTGGTGTTCATTCCCGAACGACCCTTGCCGCCACGCTTCTGCTCGCGGAACAGGGCGAGGGGGGTGCGCTTGATGTAGCCGGTCATGGTCACCGTCACGACCATGTCCTCGCGCTCGATCAGGTCCTCGTCGTCGAGGCCATCGAAGGCGGCAGCGAGCTCGGACTTGCGCGGGCTGCTGAACTCGGCGTCGACCGCGTCGAATTCCTCGAGCATCACGGCGTAGAGCTTCTGGCGGTCGCCGAGAATGTCGAGCAGCTCGGCGATGATCGTCGCGAGCCCGGCCAGTTCCTTGCCGATTTCGTCCCTGCCCAGCGCCGTGAGGCGATGGAGGCGAAGCTCGAGAATCGCCCGGACTTGAATTTCCGACAGGCGATAGGTTTCGCCCGCAGCCTGTGGCTCGACCGCTTCGACCAGCTTGATATAGGGTCGGATTTCAGCGGAATCCCAATCGCGTGCGAGCAAGGCTTCACGCGCCGCGGCAGGAGAGGGCGAGCCGCGGATGATGCGCACGACCTCGTCGAGGTTGGTCACTGCGACGACCAGCCCGAGCAGGATATGGGCGCGCTCGCGGGCTTTCAGAAGCTCGTGCTTCGAGCGGCGAGTGATGACCTCTTCGCGGAACTTGACGAACGCTTCGATGATGTCGCGCAGCGACAGGGTCTCGGGCCGCCCGCCGCGGATCGCGAGCATGTTGGCCGAGAAGCTCGATTGCGCCGGGGTGTGGCGCCACAGCTGGTTGAGCACGACCTCGGGGCTGGCATCGCGCTTGAGTTCGAGCACGATCCGCACGCCGAGCCGGTTGGATTCGTCGCGGA
>JALYIX010000185.1 GCA_030775565.1 Pseudomonadota bacterium
GATCGACACCCACGGCCGGATCGTGCTCGGCCGCGCGCTGTGCTCGGCGTTCGGCGGCGACGGCTTCAGCAACAAGTTGACCGCGCTGCTTCGCCCCGGCGAGGCCGAGCGTGCCGCCGCCTGGGGCCGCGCCATCCGCCTTGCGCAACGGCTCAGCGCGGGCACCGAGACCCTGCTCCGCAAGAGCCACGTCGAGCTCAGCCAGAAGAAGCTGACGCTGACCATCTCGCCGCGCTTCCGCCATCTCTACGCGGATGCGGTCGAGCGGCGGTTGAAGGGGCTGGCCAATGCGCTCGGGCGCGAACCGGCGGTAAAGTTCGGCTAGTCGGCCTCGGCCGGCTCAATCAGTGTCCGAGTCATCTTGAGCTTGCCATGCTCGGTCGCGAACGCCAGCCGCCCCTCGACGAGGTCGAGTGCATCGCGGCCGAACTCTTCGAACCGCCAGCCAGACAATATGTTGAGCCCCTTGCGCACCCCCGCTGCAAGCGCCTCCAGCTCGTCCGACCGCGCGATCAGCTTTGACGCGACGCCGGTCTCCTTCGAACGAATCTTGAGCAGCAGCTTCAGCAAGTCGCTGACCAGCGCGGCGTCCTTGGTCAGCCCCGGACGATTGGGCTCGCGCGACGGCAGTTCATCGGCTTCGAGCGGCCGGGCATTGCCGATCGCCATCATCAGCCGCGCGCCGATGTCGTTCGAGCGCCACCCCGCCGACAGCCCGCGGACCTTGCCCAGATCGTCCTGAGTCTTGGGCGGATGCGATGCCAGTTCGCCCAGCGTATCGTCCTTGATGATGCGTCCTCGGGGCAGGTTTTTCCCGCGCGCCTCTGTTTCGCGCCAAGCCGCGATCGCCTTCAGTCGTCCCAGCACCAGCGGATTGCGGCTAGGCAGTTTCAGCCGCTTCCACGCCTGGTCGGGCTCGAAGGCGAAGCTCGACGGATCGGCCAGCCGCTCCATTTCCTCGTCGAGCCACGCGCCCCGCTCGGTCTTCTTGAGCTTCGCCACCATTCGCGGGAAAATCTCGGCGAGGTGGGTGACGTCGGCAATGGCATAGTCGATCTGGCGCTTGTCGAGCGGCCGCCGGCTCCAATCGGTAAAGCGCGCGCCCTTGTCGAGGCTGTGCCCGAGCATCGATTCGACCAGGTTCGAATAGCCGATCTGCTCGCCATGCCCCATCGCCATCGCCGCGACCTGGGTGTCGAACAGCGGGACGGGCATCTTGCCGGTCATGGTGTAGATGATCTCGAGATCCTGGCCGCCGGCGTGGAAGACCTTCAGCACGTCGTGATTGTCGACCAGCAGGTCGAGCAGCGGGGCCATGTCGAGCCCGCTCGCCATCGGGTCGATCGCCGCGGCCTCGTCGACCGAGGCGATCTGGAGCAGGCACAGCTCGGGCCAGTAGGTGTTCTCGCGCATGAACTCGGTGTCGACCGCGACGAAGTCATGGTGCGAAAGGCGCTCACACAGCGCGGCAAGTTCGGCGCTGGTATCGATCAGGGGATGAATCTTCATGTCGGGCGGGCCATAGCGGGGGTAGGGCGCCTTGACAAAGCGCCTGTTCGAAGGCGAAGCGCCGCGCACTCCTTTCCCGCCGTAGTTCGCAGAAAAGTAACATCATGCACGCCTATCGCACCCACACTTGCGCTGCCTTGCGCGCCTCGGACGTCGGCGCCACCGTGCGCCTCTCGGGCTGGATTCACCGCAAGCGCGACCATGGCGGGGTGCTGTTCGTCGATCTTCGCGACCACCACGGCCTGACCCAGATCGTCGCCCGCGCCGGGTCGGAGGCGCTGACCATCCTCGACGGGCTGCGCGTCGAATCGGTCGTCACGATCACCGGCCAGGTCGTCGGGCGCGAAGGCGGGGCGATCAATGCCAAGCTCGCCACCGGCGATATCGAGATCATCGCCGACACCGTCGAAATCCAGTCCGCCGCCGCCGAGCTCCCCATGCCGGTCGCCGGCGAGGCCGAGTATCCTGAGGATATCCGCCTCAAATACCGCTACCTCGACCTTCGCCGCGAGCGTTTACACGCCAACATCATGCTTCGTTCGGCGGTCATCGCGTCGGTCCGCAAGCGTATGATCGAGCTGGGTTTTACGGAATTCCAGACCCCGATCCTCACCGCCTCCAGCCCCGAAGGCGCGCGCGATTATCTCGTCCCGTCGCGCGTCCACCCGGGCAAATTCTACGCGCTCCCGCAGGCGCCGCAGATGTTCAAGCAGCTGCTGATGGTCGCCGGGTTCGACCGCTATTTCCAGATCGCCCCCTGCTTCCGCGACGAGGACGCCCGCGCCGACCGTAGCCCCGGCGAATTCTACCAGCTCGATTTCGAAATGAGCTTCGTCACGCAGGACGACGTCTTCAACGCCATCGAGCCGGTCCTCGCGGGCCTGTTCGCCGAATTCGCTAATGGCAAGTCGGTCACTCCGGCGGGCAAATTCCCGCGCATTCCCTACCGCGAATCGCTGCTCAAATATGGCAGCGACAAGCCCGACCTGCGCAACCCGCTGCTCATCGCCGATGTCGGATCGCATTTCGTCGGTTCGGGCTTCGGGCTATTCGCCGGCCTTGTCGACAAGGGGATGAAGGTCCGCGCCGTGCCTGCCCCCAGGACCGCCGAGAAAAGCCGCAAATTCTTCGACGAGATGAACGACTGGGCGCGCGGCGAAGGGTTCGCGGGGCTCGGCTATGCGACGCGCAAGGGCGGCGAGTGGGGCGGGCCGATCGCCAAGAACCACGGCACCGACGGGATGGACAAGCTCGCCGCCGAGCTCGGCCTCGGCCCCGACGACGGCCTCTTCTTCGCCGCCGGTCCTGAAGCGCAGGCCGCAAAACTCGCCGGGCTCGCCCGCACCCGCGTCGCCGAGCAGCTCGGCCTCATCGAACAGGGGGCGTTCAAATTCTGCTGGATCGTCGACTTCCCGATGTTCGAATATGACGAGGACGCCAAGAAGGTCGACTTCAGCCACAATCCCTTCTCGATGCCGCAGGGCGAACTGGAAGCGCTTCAGACCAAGGACCCGCTCGATATCCTCGCCTGGCAATATGACATCGTCTGCAACGGGGTCGAACTCTCCTCGGGCGCGATCCGAAACCACCGCCCCGACATCATGTACAAGGCGTTCGAGATCGCCGGCTACTCGCGCGAAGAGGTCGACGAAAACTTCCCGGGCATGATCGGCGCCTTCAAATATGGCGCCCCGCCTCACGGTGGCTCGGCGCCGGGGATCGACCGCATCGTCATGCTGCTGGCTGACGAGCCCAACATCCGTGAAGTGATCCTCTTCCCGATGACTCAGAAGGCCGAGGATCTGATGATGAACGCGCCCGCACCGGTCAGCGAACGCCAGCTCAAGGAGCTGTCGATCAAATTGGTCGCGGACGGTCCCAAGGCGGGAAACTGACCCCCCGCTAAGCGATTGCCCCACCAAATTGGATGCGATACGCAGCCTTCGTGGCGATTGATTTAAGGAAATTTGAATCGGGCGACTCGGCGCTGACCGCCGAGCCGAGCGCGCCGCTGTTGGAGCGGCTCGGCGCGCTGCAACTGGCGCAGATCGTTCACCGCCAGCGCGCGATGATCCTGTTTGAAGGGTGGAACGGCAGTGGCAAGCGCGCCGCGCTGCGCCGCCTGGCCGGGGCGTGGGACCCCTGCGCCTTTGCCACCCATTGCCCGACGGGTGACGACCAGCAGCGCCACTGGCTCGCCCCTTATTGGGCAAGCTTGCCCGGTCCGGGCGCGACCGCGCTATTTCACGGCAGCTGGTACCGCCAGGTCGCCGACGACCGCCTCGCCGGCCGCCTGACCGACAAGGCGTGGGCGCGGCGCTGTGACGAGATCAACGAATTTGAAGCGCAGCAGCGCGACTTTGGCACGCACCTCGTCAAGCTGTTCTTCCACGTCACCGCCGAGGTCCAGGCCGAACGGCTTGCTGAGCGCGACGCCGATCCGTGGCGCCGCTGGCTGGTGACCGACCGCCGAGTGTCGCCGCCCCGCGAAATCCGCGAGGGCGTGTGGACCGATCTCCTGCGCCGCACCGACACGCGTTGGGCGCCGTGGACGGTCATCGACGCCAACGGGCAGGGCGCGGGAAGCGAGGCGGCGCTCGCCGCGGTCGCCGCCGCACTCGAAACGGGGATTTCGATGGAGCCGCCGGCCGAAGGCGACAAGGTCGTCATGCTGGGCCAGCAAAAAGCGGGTCAGCTCGCCTCGGGGTAGCGGATCGCGATCACTTCGTAGGATTTCTCGCCCGCTGGGAGGCGAACGGTCCGCTCGTCGCCAACGCGCGCCCCGATCAGCGCCCGAGCGATTGGCGCGGTCCAATTGACCAGCCCCGCCGTCGCATCGGCCTCGTCCTCGCCGACCAGCGTCAGCACGCGCCGCGCATCGTCTTCGTCGGCGAGTTCGACCGTCGCGCCGAAATGCACCCGGTCGCGTTCGACCTGCGCTGCCGGATCGACCGTCCGGGCGTGCTTCATCACGCGCGACAGGTAGGAAATCCGCCGGTCGATCTCACGCAGCCGCTTGCGACCATAAATGTAGTCGCCATTCTCGGAACGATCGCCATTGCCCGCCGCCCAGCTGATCGTCTCGACCAGCTTGGGCCGCTCGGTCCCGAACAACTGCGCATATTCGGCGCGGATCTTGGCAAGGCCAGCAGGTGTAATGAAGCGGGGAGGGCGCTTTTCGTCCGCCGCATCCTCCGCCATCAACCCGGCCGCGACTTGCCGAGATATTGCGAGAGGTGGACCGGCCCCGCCGGGATCGGCGAGGGGTTCAGCCGATCATAGACCACGCTGTTTTCAAGCACCCGCTGGACATAGCCGCGGGTCTCGGTGAACGGGATGTCCTCGATCCAGCGGATGACGTCGACCCCGGGCTGGCGCGGGTCCCCGTTGGCCGCGATCCACTTGCGGACATTGCCCGGCCCGGCATTGTAGCTCGCCACCGCGAGTGGATAGCTGCCGCCGAACTGGTCGACCAGCCGCGCGAAATAGGCGCATCCGAGCAGCATGTTGAACGACGGATCATTCGTTAGCCGCGACGGGTCATAACCGACCCCCAATTTGCCCGCCTGCTCGCGCGCGGTGCCGGGCATCAGCTGCATCATCCCGCGCGCGCCGGCACCGCTGATCGCATTACGGTCGAACGAGCTTTCCTGGCGGGTGATGCCGTGGGTCAGCGACCAGCTCTTGCCGCTCACTCCGACCGAATAGGACGGGAAAGCCGGCTTGTAATAGAAGGTCGCGCCCTGGATCCGCGCCGAACGGGCGGTCCACACGGCAAGGTCGGGGCGGCCGATCGACTGCGACAGTTCGGCGGTCAGCACCCGGTCGGTGTCGGTGGCGACCGCTTCAGACAGCGCGCGGACGAACATTGTTTGCTCGTCGCGGCGGCCGCTCTCGCCCAGCCGGCGAACGGCGCGGACGATCCGCTTCTGCTGGAACTGCGCGCGCTGCGTGTCGCTCGCGAGCATTGTCGGCAGGCCACCTGGCGCGGGTACCGGCCGACCGAGCCGTTCGAGCGCGAGCTGGCCATAAAAGCTTTCGGGCACGGCCGCGGCGCGTTCGAAATCGCTCGTCGCGCTTGCCAGTTGTCCGGCGGTCATCGCTGCGCGGCCAGCCCAATAAGCGCCCTTGGTCATCACCTGCAGCGACCGTCCGCCGCGCGAATAGCGGTCGAACAGGGCGACCGCGTCGGCCGGGCGATTGAGATAGACGAGGGCCATCTCTCCGCCGGTCCAGGTCAGGTTGGTGTAATCGTCGCGCACGCCCAACGGCTGCAAGGCGACATCGGCGCCAACGGGAAAGACGTCGTCGACTTGCCGCGCAATGTCGTAGGCCGTTTGATACTGGCGATCCGCCGCCGCGCCGCGTGCGAGGGCCGTCGCCAATTCCAGATAGGCTTCGGCATTCGCCGGCCGCTCGGTGAAGCTATGCGGGCGTGCCATCAGATAGCGCGCGCTCGCCTCATTCCCCGTATCTCGCAGGTAGCGCGCCCGGTCCATCAACAAGCCGGCATCGCTCGCCACCTGCGCTGCGACGGACGCATATTGCGTCTCGGCGTCGCTGGCGCGCGCCTGCAGTGCAAGCCGCGCCGTGAACGCCGTCTTGCGTCCCGGACTGGCATAATAAAGCATCCGGGTCGCATCGCCGGTCTTGCGCGCGATCAGCAGCGCGTCGATCCGACGGTCGTAATCGGCAAAGGTCAGCTTGCCGGTAAAGCGGCTCATCAGGCTCGCTTCGTCATAGGCGGTGAGGTCCGGCGCCCCCAGCGCGGTCCGTGCCGCCGCCAGCGCCTCGTCGGCACGCCCGCTCAAGGCCAGCGACTCCGCCAGCCGGGCATAGCCGTTCCCCGTGGTCGGTTTGCTCGTCTGGAAGAAGCCGATCACCGTCGCGGGACTCTCGCCGGGGCGCATCGCCCGCTCGGCCGCCTTGCGCATTGCCCACTCGCCCGGCCAGCCGGGGTTGGCCATGATGAACCGCGCATAGTCGGCAAAGGCGAAGCCGTCGCTGCCGCGAAGTCTCCGCCAATCGGCGAGGGCATAGTCAATATCGCTCGACACGGCATAGGGCGAGATCGTCGGCGCGCTCGACACGGGCACCAGTCCGGCCTGCATCGCTGCCCCCGCGGTGGTCGCAAGGAAGACGGGGACGAGGAATGCGAGGCGGCTCATGCTGGACATCCTGACTTGCCGGTCCTTATCAGGCCGTGAACGAAAACGCCGTTGCCGACCCTATGGCCAACGGGACTCGCCGTGAAGGAAAAAATTGATGTTTTCCGGGTCGATACCCGCCCTCGTGACGCCTTTTGCGGCAGGACGTGTCGATGAAGAGGCATTCCGAGTCTTCGTCGAGTGGCAGATCACCGAGGGGTCGAGCGCGCTCGTGCCGTGCGGCACCACCGGCGAAGTCGCCACGCTGAGCAATCCCGAGCAGCACCGCGTCTTCAAGCTGGCGGTCGAGCAGTCGAACGGGCGCGTACCGGTCATCGCCGGCTGCGGCTCGAACAACACCGCCACCGTGCTCGAGCACATGCGCGCCGCCGAAGACGCGGGCGCCGACGCCGCGCTGATCGTCATTCCCTATTACAACAAGCCGAGCCAGGCCGGGCTGCTCCTCCATTTTCAGGCGATCGCGGCGGCGTCGCGCCTGCCGATCATCGTCTACAATGTTCCCGGACGGACCGTCGCCGACATCGCGGTCGCGACCCTTGCCGAGGTCGCCAAGCTGCCGACGGTGGTCGGGATCAAGGACGCCACCGGCCAACTCGGCCGGGTGACGGCCCAGCGGCTCGCCTGCGGGGAGGATTTCTGCCAGCTCTCAGGCAACGACGAGACCGCGCTCGCCTTCAACGCGATGGGCGGGGTCGGCTGCATCTCGGTCAGCGCCAACGTCGCCCCGCGCCTGTGCGCCGACTTCCAGAAGGCCTGCCAGGACGACCGCTGGGCCGACGCGCTCGCCCTGCAGGACAAGCTCTACCCCCTCCACGACGCCCTCTTCAGCGATGCGTCGCCGGGACCGACGAAATATGCCCTTAACCGGCTACGTCCTGACTTTCCGACCGAATTGCGGCTGCCGCTGAGCGAAGCGTCGGGCGCGAGCAAGGCGATCGTCGACGCGGCCCTCGCACATGCAGGGCTGGCTTAGCGGCCCGCTCCCCCCTATCTGCCCTCCCATGGGCAAACCGCTTCCCACGCCATTCGACAAGGTCAAGGTCGTCGCCGAGAACCGGCGCGCGCGCTACGACTATTATGTCGAGGAGCGGTACGAGGTCGGGATCGAGTTGAAGGGCACCGAGGTCAAGGCGCTGCGCGTCGGCGAGGGCTCGATCGCCGAAAGCTATGCGATGGTCGAGGATGCCGAGGTGTTCCTCGTCAATTCGTCGATCCCCGAATATTCGCACGGCAACCGGATGAACCACGAGCCGCGGCGCAGGCGCAAGCTCCTGCTCAAGGGGCGCGAGATTGCCAAGCTACATGGGGCGGTCAATCGCCAGGGGCTGACGCTGGTGCCGCTGTCGATCTATTTCAACTCCGCCGGGCGCGCCAAGGTCGAGCTTGCCATCGCGCGCGGCAAGAAGGCGCACGACAAGCGCGAGGTCGAGAAAGAGCGCGACTGGAACCGCGAAAAGGGCCGGCTGCTGCGCCGCGAAGTCTGATGGCCAGCCTCGCCGCCTATCTCCGCCGCCATATCCCAACGCGCGAATCGATCGGGGAGAACCGGCTTCTGCGACCGTTCGCCCCCGCGCTGACCCAGCCCAACCTGTGGCGGATGAACCATCGCTCGGTGCCGCGCGCGGTGGCGCTGGGGCTCGGCATCGGGGTGATCATTCCGTTCATGCACGTCGTCGTGGCAGCGCTGCTCGCGGTGCCGGCGCGGGCCAACATCGCGATCGCCGCAGCGTTCACGCTCGTGGTCAATCCCCTGACCATTCCGCCGATGTACTGGGCGGCCTATCACATCGGCAAATGGGAGCTTCGCCGGGGCAACGACGTCGATCCGGCGGCGATGGCGCAGGTCAGCGGCGAAGTCGCGCGCTTCCTGTTCTGGATGCACCACGCCTCGGGCCCGATCGCGCTCGGCATCCTGACGATTGCCGCCAGCGCCGCGCTGCTCGGCTATGTCGCCAGCGCCTTCTTCTGGGAACGGTGGATTCGCAGCAAATATCGCGGGAGGCGTTCGATGCGCCGGTTCGAGCGCCGCCGTTCGTCGAACTAGGAAGGACGTTCGTCGAGCGATTCACTCGTCACGCATTCAACTCGTCACAGGAGTGTCATCTTCCTGTTTTTGCGAGATGATCCCATCATGAAGCATTTTGCCATCGCCTTGGCGGCGACGACCATCCTTGCCGGCTGCTCGACCGCGCCGTCGCCGATCATGGCCGGCCCGTCGGTCGCTGCCGATCCTGCCCGGATCCCGCCGCCAGCGATGCACTCGCAGATCGGACGTTATGGCTTCGACGAGGCGGGTATCGACCGTTCGGTGGCGCCGGGCGACGATTTCTACCAGTTCGCCAACGGCACTTGGGCCCGGACCACGCCCATCCCGGCCGACAAGTCCAACTATGGGAGCTTCAACCTGCTCGACGACCTGTCGAAGCAGCGTACCCACGACATTCTCGAGGAAGCCGCGAAGGATTCCAACAGCAAGATCGGCAACGCCTACACCGCCTTCCTCGACACCGCGGCGATCGAAGCCAAGGGCTTGGCGCCCCTCCAGCCCTGGCTCGGCAAGATCGGCGCGCTGCAGTCCAGCGCCGGGTTCCCCGAACTCTATGCCAAGGCCGCATCGCTCGGCGTGGAAACGCCGTTCGCGAGCGGGGTCGGCCAGGATGACAAGAGCCCGGACACATACGTCCTGCGCCTGTCGCAGTCCGGCCTGGGTATGCCCGACCGCGACTATTACCTGTCGACCGACGCCAAGCTGGCCGAGACCCGCGCGAAATATCTCGCCCACATGACGCGGATGATGACGCT
>JALYIX010000186.1 GCA_030775565.1 Pseudomonadota bacterium
CGCCTGCGCCACGAGCTCGGCCAGCCGCCCCCGCAGTCCGGGGGTCACCGCGGCCACGACCAGCGGCCGTTCGACCGGCAGGCGCGGATCGATCGCCTCGCTTGCCCGCGGGGCGAGCGAGGGCGGATTGGTTCTGGGGGTCGAGCAGGCCGCCGCGGCGAGCGGCACGAGCAAGGCGGGCAGGAAAGGATGCTTCATCGCGTCGGTCTAGGCACGGTACCGGGCCCGCGCAATTGCCGCACGCTGCCAGGCATAGGGAGTCAGGCTTTTGGGTTGCGCGCTCCGCCAACCCCCCCTAAAGGCCAGCCCACCGCGCGCCCGTAGCTCAGCTGGATAGAGCATCAGACTACGAATCTGAGGGTCGGACGTTCGAATCGTTCCGGGCGCGCCAATTTCCCAAACCAAACAGGTCGCCCTGCTGCCGGCGATCAGGCGCTCAGCGCCACCCGGTTGGCGAAGGGCATCGGCATGGCCGCGTTGGCCGCCATGGCCCGCTCCGCGAAGTCGACCGCCAGCTTGCTGTGCCAGGCGCGCGCCTCGGCCGTTACCGATCGCAGCGCGGCGGTGCGTTCCTCGGATGCGCGGCGAAGATAATAGCGTTGGTTCGATTCCACGGGACCGCTCCTCGGCTGTCGGCTGGTCGACGGTTACCTTGCGCTGCTTTGATTAACGAATCGTTATGACCGGGCGCGGTTGCCGCTCGAAACGATCCGTACCGGACCGGGACAGGGCTGTTGCACCCGAGTGACAGATCGCCTGAATCAAGTCATCGCCGAAACCGAACGACTCATCGCTCGTTGTTCCCCCAAAGCCTGTGGAGAAACGGCCATGTCGATTGCACATTTCGGGGAGTTCGATCCCACCAAGCGCGGTTATCACGCCGTCTACCGCGAAAATGAAGTCAACCATTGCCCCGGCTGCGGGCGGACCCACTGGTATGTCGGCCGGACGCTCGCCGAATGCGGCTTCTGCGCGACTGCGCTGCCGCTGATGGAAAGCTATCGCCAGGGCGCGATGTTCACCACCATGCACCGCTCGAAGCCGCAATGGGTGTCCGCGCACGCCGCGTGAGGGCACGCACCGCACCCGTCATCGCTGCGCTAAGGGGATGACGGGAGCGGGACGACTGGAAAATTTGCGCGAAATCGTTATCTTGCCGGCATGAGTCGTGCCACCCGCCTGGCGATGATCGCGCCCCTCATCGGGGCCTCGTTCCTGCTCGCGCCGATCCCGGCTGTCGCTGGGCATGGGGCGGCCGGGCTGAACCTCGTCAACAACAGCGGCCAGTCGATCTCGAACCTCTATATCCGGCGGACCGGCACGCAAAGCTGGCAGCCGCTGCCGGCGACCCCGGCCAAGCCGACCAAGGGCGCGCGCGCGACCTCGCCCTTCGCCGATCCCGATTGCGCCTTCGACATCAAGGTCACGCTCGAGGACGGCAAGGAAGCGGTCTGGCCCGGACTTAATCTTTGCGAAGTGAAATCGTTGACCTTGAACCGGAACGAAGCGGGCTTGACCTGGGCCGACTACGACTGACGCGCCGCGGCGGCCGGTGCGCCGGCACCGCGACCGGCTGAGGCCGCACCGAATCGAGCAGCTTCGCGCCCGCCACGAACACCACGCCGGTGCACGCGACCGCAAGCAGCCACCCGCCAAAGCCGGGATAAATGTCCATATAGTGCCGACCGCGCTCGATCGCGCCGAGGGCGATGGCATAGATGACCAGATACGCCTCGAAGCGCGTCTTGATCGTGAACAGGCGCTTCACGCGCGACAGGGAAATAAGACGCATCGCCATTGGTTAAGCAAACGCCGTGCCAATCGCGCGGTTCCGCCATTCAATCACTAAGATCGATGGTAAATTGTCAATTAACCCGACGCCAACTGGTCCAGGTCGAGACTTGCCAGCAACTCGCGCCGGGCGCGTTCGACCTCCGCGATGAGGCTTGGTCGCTGGAGGTCGGCGGCCGCGATCTCGACCGGCCAGTATCGCCCGACGACCTCGCCCAGCCGATCGAGCTTCGCCTCGTCGACGAGGAAGCGCGGGTCGACCGTCGCCGGATCGCACGCCACCCGCAGGCGCAGGCAGGCGGGCCCGCCGCCATTGGCCATCGACTGGCGCACGTCGACCACCTCGACCCGCCGGATCGGCCCGTTCGAGGCGAGGTGGCGTTGCAGCCACGCCCACACGCTCGGCTTCTCGCGCGCCTCGCTCGGCACGATCAGCGTCATCGCGCCGTCGGGCAGGCTGACCAGCTGCGCGTTGAACAAATAGCTTTTGATCGCGTCGTCAAGCGGCACGTCGGCATCGGCGACCTCGAGCAGTTCAAAGCCGCTGGCGGCGCAAATCTGCGCGACGCGTGCCGGATCGGCAAACGCCTTCTCGTGCGCGAACAGCAGCGGCCCGTTGGCGACGGCGACGACGTCGTTGTGGAACGCCCCCGCCGCAATCGCTTCCTCCGATTGCTCGATGAAGAAAGTCCGCTCGGGGTCGAGCCCGTGCAGTCGCGCCACGGCCTTCGACGCCTCGACATGCTGGCGGGCCGGGAAGGGGCCGCCCGCGACGCCATAGACGAACAGCTCGATCCCCGCCGCGCCATGGCTCCTCGCCAGCCGCATATGGTTCGCCGCACCTTCGTCCCCGAACGCCGCCGGCACCGGGCCGTGGACCGCGAACGCCGGGTCCGAGAACGCCAGCCGCAGCTGCGCCAGCGTTGCCGGCCATTCATGGCTGCGGTGGACCATCGACCGCAGGTTGGCGACGGTGAGGTGACACTTGCCGTCGGCCGTGTCCGGGGCAGGGGACACCGTCGCTGCGTTTGCCGCCCACATCGACGAGGCCGACATCGCGTTCGCCGCCAGCCCGGGCTCGGCC
>JALYIX010000187.1 GCA_030775565.1 Pseudomonadota bacterium
CCTGGTCCCGGCCAAGCCCTCCGCCGAGGTAGCCGACAAGACCAGCCTGCTCGACTTGAACGACCGCATCTGCCGCTGGCCGATGGGCCACCCGGGCGAGCCCGACTTCCACTTCTGCGGCGACAACGCCAACCCCGGCTTCCCTTATTGCGTCGCGCATTGCGGGGTCGCCTACCAGGCGCAGTTGCCGCGCCGAGACCGCCGACCACCGCCGCCGTTGCCTTATGGTGGTCCGCGGGTTCGCTAAAAAAAGAGGCTCCGGCGACACGAAGTCCCCGGAGCCTTTTTTTAGTCCCGCCTCGGTCAGGCCGCCGCGGGTTCGCTCGCCTTGGCCTCGAATTTGTCGTGGCCCGGCTCGCTGGCGTCCCGCCGCCGATCTCGACTTGGGCGGCTTCATCCCCCGGTGGATCGCGCACCAGTTCGATTGCAAGCAGCCCCTCCCTGCGTTCGGCGCCGGCCACCGCCAATCTGACGCGGAAGCTGGGTGGCGCAAACCCATGTTCAAGCTCCCCGCGGCGCGCTAGACGTTCCTGCAATGTCCGATCTCTTCGCGTCCCCCGCCGCCGCCATTCCATCCTCCTACGACGCTTCTTCGATCGAGGTGCTGGAAGGGCTCGAACCCGTTCGCCGGCGTCCCGGCATGTATATCGGCGGGACGGATGCGCGCGCGCTCCACCACCTCGCCTCCGAGGTCATCGACAATGCGATGGACGAGGCGGTCGCGGGGCACGCCACCCGAATCGAGGTCGAGCTGGCGCCTGGCAATCGCCTGACCGTGACCGACAACGGCCGCGGTATCCCGGTCGACCCGCACCCCAAATATCCCGGCCAGTCGGCGCTCGAAGTGATCCTCACCACCCTCCACTCGGGCGGCAAATTCGAGGGCAAGGCCTATGCGACGTCGGGCGGGCTCCACGGTGTCGGGGTCAGCGTCGTCAACGCGCTGTCGGTCGAGACGATCGTCGAAGTCGCGCGCGACAAGAAACTCTACCGGCAAGCCTTCTCGAAGGGCCTCGCCACCTCGAAACTCGAGGAAGTCGGCGCCGCCCCCAATCGCCGTGGCACGACCGTCGCCTTCACCCCCGACCCCGACATCTTCGGCTTCGACGCGGCGTTCGAGCCGGCGCGCCTCTACAAGCTCGCCCGCTCCAAGGCCTATCTCTTCGCCGGGGTCGAAATCCGCTGGCGCTGCGACCCGAGCCTCGTCTCCGACACCGTCCCAGCAAGCGCGGTGTTCCAGTTCCCCGGCGGCCTTGGCGATCATCTCGCCGAGCAGCTCGAGGGCCGCGAGTGCGTCACCAACCCGCCCTTCACCGGCCGCCAGGATTTTCCCGACGCGCAAGGCTCGGCCGAATGGGCGGTCGCCTGGCCGGTATGGTCCGAGGGCAATGTCGAAAGCTATTATTGCAACACCATCCCTACCCCCGACGGCGGGACCCATGAAGCGGGTCTCCGCGCAGCGCTGACCAAGGGGGTGCGCGCGTTCGGCGAGCTCATCGGCAACAAGCGTGCGAAAGACATCACCGCCGACGACGTCTTCAACGGCATCGAGCTGATGCTATCGCTGTTCATCCGCAACCCGCACTTCCAGAGCCAGACCAAGGACCGCCTCACCAGCCTCGAGGCCGCCCGGTTCGTCGAGGCCGCGGTGCGCGACCATTTCGACCATTATCTCGCCGACAACATGGACCGCGGCCGCGCGCTCTTGGGCGCGATCATCGAGCGGATGGACGAGCGGTTGAAGCGTCGCGCCGAACGCGAGGTCAAGCGCAAGACCGCCACCTCGGCGCGCAAGCTCCGCCTTCCGGGCAAGCTCACCGACTGCGCCAATGACGACGCTGCGGGCTCCGAACTGTTCATTGTCGAGGGCGACAGCGCGGGCGGGTCGGCCAAGCAGGCGCGCAACCGCAAGACCCAGGCGATCCTGCCCATCCGCGGCAAGATCCTCAACGTCGCCAGCGCCACCGCCGACAAGATCCGCGCCAATAGCGAGATCGCCGACCTCCAGCTCGCCTTGGGCTGCGGCATCCGCGACCGCTTCGACGAGCATGCCCTGCGCTACGAGCGGGTGATCATCATGACCGATGCCGACGTCGACGGCGCGCACATCGCGACGCTGCTGATGACCTTCTTCTTCCAGGAAATGCCCGAACTCGTCCGCCGCGGTCATCTATTCCTTGCGCAACCCCCGCTCTACCGCCTCACCGCCGGCGCCAAGTCCCTTTACGCCCGCGACGACGCCCACCGCGCCGAAATCGAGGCCAAGGAGTTCAAGGGCAAGAAAGTCGATGTCGCGCGCTTCAAGGGCTTGGGCGAAATGAACCCCGATCAATTGAAGGAAACGACGATGGATCCGGCGAGCCGGTCCCTCATCCGCATCACCCTCCCCGCCGAGTACCAGGACCGCCAGCCGGTGAAAGACCTCGTCGAGCGCCTCATGGGCAAGAACCCCGAACACCGCTTCAACTTCATCCAGGCGAGCGCGGCGAATGTTGATGAGGATGCGATCGATGCTTGATCGCCCGGCGGGTCCACGGCCTGCTGTCGGCGCGGTAACGCTGGTCGATGCCAACCCCTTCTAGCTCAACCTCGAGACGCAGCGCGGCATTCGCGTGATTTTCGTCGTGCTGTGTCCCATCGAGTTCTCCTCGCCGCGGGCCTGAAGCCGTCAGATCGGTGGACGGTGAGCTTGTGCTCGGCACATCACGCCGAGCAGCACCGTTTTGGAGAGAGGCAGTTCGAAGTGCGGTATGGCTTGGATCTGGGAGCGCTTGCTGCGGCATTCGCCGGACGTTCGCCTCATCGCGCGAGGCTTTGACGAGGTGCAAGCTTGCTATTCTGCACGCTGACCCCGGCGCTCTAGCAAGACGTTCGAAGGTGATCGGATCACCCCCGATTCACACGCGTCTGAAATTCAGCGCGAGCCGAAGCCGGTCAGCATCGTCTTGATCGTGCGGAAGACGATCAGCAAGTCGAGCCAGGGGGAGAAATATTTGATGTAATAGAAGTCGTACTGGAGCTTGCGGTGGACGTCGTCGACGTTGGCGACATGCCCCTGGTTGACCGCCGCCCAGCCCGAAATCCCCGGCTTCACGACATGGCGATAGCGGTAGAAGGGGATCTCGCTGGTGTACCAGATCGACAGCACCTCGGCCTCCGGACGCGGCCCGATCCAGCTCATCTCGCCGTTCAAGACGTTCCAGATCTGCGGCAGTTCGTCGATCCGCGAGCGACGCAGGAAGGCGCCGAGCCGAGTGATGCGGACGTCGTCCTCGGTGGTCATCGCCGCGGTGCGCGCGTCGGCCTGGGGGCGGCGGTCGAGCGGCACCATCGTGCGGAACTTGAGCACTTCGATCGGCCGGCCCGAATAGCCGACGCGGCGCTGGCGGAAGAACACCGGCCCGTCGCGCTCGGCCAGGATCGCCAGCGCAACCAACCCGATCAGCGGCAGCGCGACCGGTAAGACCAGCAGAGAGAAGAGTAGGTCAGCCAGTTCCTTGAAGTGGAAATAGCCGCGCGCCGGCATCAGGCTGCCGAAACTATTCTCGCTGATATGCTCGATCTCGACCCGGCCGGTGAGCGATTCGGACAATTGCTTGACCTGGTAGACGATCCGCCCGTCGAGCGCCGCGTCGGCGAGGAACCGCTCCCAATTTTCGGGCAGGTCGGCGCCGAAGTCGGCAACGATCGCCTGATAGCCGACGACCTCGTCGAGGCGCGGCTCGCGCATCCGGTGCCAGTCGACGCTGTCGATCATCGACAATCGCTCGACCGCGCCCCACGGGACGATCGCAATCGCTGGGCGCGACCCGCGCTGGACGGTGAAATAGACGGCGTAGAGCCACAACAGGTGGAAGATATAGCCGAGCAGCAGCGCCAGCCGGTCATAGTCGAGCCGCAGCAGCAGGATCGCGACCATCACCGCCATGTGGCATATCGACGCCACGGGCAGGTTGAGCGCGCTTGCCCGCACCCCGGGATAGGTCTCGACCGACATCCGCACCCACATCGCAAGGATGATCGCCACGACATTGCCACCAAGCGCATTGAGCGACGTTGCCTCATTGCCGGTGCCCTCCCACAGCAGGCTGCGCAGCAGATAGGGCATCAGCGCCGCCGCGATCAGCGCGCCGGCAAGCTGCGCCCGCCGCCGGCTGAAGAGCGAGGCGCGCTGGGTCGCGCGCAGCGGCGTCGCGTGAAGCATCATGCGCGCTTGGCCATCACAGGGTCCACCGGTCGACCGTGCCGAGATCGAGCCCACGCCACATGCCCTTGATGTCGGCGATCGTCGCGCCATCGGCGGCCAGTGCCGACAGGCCGGCGGCATCAAGCGCGCGATACTCGGCATGCGGCACGGTGCCGATCACGAGATCGTAGCGCTTGCCCCTGGGATCGGTCATCGTCAGCCCATATTCGTGGCGCACTTCTTGCGGATCGGCGATCGGATCGGCCACGTCGACCTCATGCCCGAGTTGGGCGAGGCGGCCAATGACGTCGACGACCCGGCTGTTGCGCAGGTCGGGCACATTCTCCTTGAACGTCAGCCCGAGCACCAGCGCGCTCCCCGGCTGGCCGCCGCGCGCCGCGTGCAGCCGGTCGGCGATCCAGGCGCCCATCCCGTCGTTGGTCCCGCGCCCGGCCAGGATGACATGCGGCTCGTGCCCCAGGCTCTGCGACAAATGGCTGAGATAATAAGGATCGACCCCGATGCAGTGGCCGCCGACCAGCCCCGGCTCGAAGGGCAGGAAGTTCCACTTGGTCCGCGCCGCGTCGAGCACGTCCCACACCGACACGCCGACCTTGCCCATGATCTGGGCGACCTCGTTCATGAAGGCGATGTTGATGTCGCGC
>JALYIX010000188.1 GCA_030775565.1 Pseudomonadota bacterium
GCGTGGTACCGCGCGCACGGCTGGCTGCCCGCCGCGTCGTGATGCCGCCCGGGCGCATAGCGGCGAATTGGCGACGGCCCCGCTTTCACCATATTGTCTTGGCAACCCGGCTTTCTGCCACTTAGGACGCGTCGATGACCGATCGCCCCCGCATCTTCGCGCGCATCTGCGAGTTGATTGCACCGCTGAACCGCAAGCATATTGCGCTCGGTGAAACCTCGAGTTTTGCGAACGACCTCGAAATGGACAGCCTGACGGTGATGGATCTGGTCGCCAATATCGAGGACGAGTGGGACATCGTGCTGCCCTTGAACCTGTTGCCCGAGCTCGAGACGATCGGGCAGGTCGCTGATGCCGTTGCGAAGCTGACGGCCAAGTGACTGGGCAAGTGGCCGACCTGTTCAGCAAGTTCGACGCGCTGATCGCCGAGCGTCACGACCTGCTCGAGACCGGCGTCCGCGATCCGTTCGCGATCGTCATGTCCGAGGTGCTGTCGCCGACCGAGGCGATCATCGACGGCAACCGCACGATCCTGCTCGGTACCTACAACTACATGGGCATGACGTTCGATCCCGATGTCATCGCGGCGGGTCAGGCGGCGCTGGCGAAGTTCGGCGCGGGCACGACCGGCAGCCGGGTCCTCAACGGCACGTACCAGGGGCACCGCGAGTGCGAGGACGCGCTCAAGGACTATTACGGCACGAAATACGCGATGGTGTTTTCTACCGGCTACCAGGCCAATCTCGGCATCATCGCGACGCTGGCCGGGCGCGGCGACTATATCATCATCGACGCCGACAGCCACGCCTCGATCTACGACGGCTGCGCGCTCGGCAACGCCGACATCGTGCGGTTCCGGCACAATTCGGTCGAAGACCTCGACAAGCGCCTCGGCCGCCTGCCGGCCGAGGCCGGCAAGCTGGTCGTGCTCGAGGGCGTCTATTCGATGCTCGGCGACATCGCGCCGCTCGCCGAACTGGTCGCGGTGGCCAAGCGCCACGGCGCGATGGTGCTCGTCGACGAGGCGCACGCGATGGGCTTCTTCGGCGACCACGGCCGCGGCGTCACCGAATCGGCGGGTGTCGAGGACCAGGTCGATTTCATCATCGGCACGTTTTCGAAGTCGGTAGGCACCGTCGGCGGTTTCTGCGTCTCGAACCATCCGAAGTTCGAGATTCTGCGGCTGGTCTGCCGTCCGTACACCTTCACCGCGTCGCTGCCGCCCGCGGTCGTCGCCAGCGCCGCGACGTCGATCCGCAAGCTGATGTTCAATCACAACAAGCGCGCGCATCTGTGGGAAGCGACCCGCCGGCTGCACGGCGGGCTTCGTGCGGCGGGGTTCGACCTCGCCACCAAGACGCCCGAGAGCGCAATCATCTCGGTGCTGATGCCCGACCAGGAGACGACGGTGCGGATGTGGCAGGCGCTGCTCGAGAGCGGCGTCTACGTCAATATGTCGCGCCCGCCGGCGACGCCGATGGGCGTGTTCCTGCTGCGCTGCTCGCTGTGCGCCGAGCACAGCAGCGAGCAGGTCGAGACTGTGCTGGCGCGCTTCGGCGAGGCGGCGCGCGCAGTCAGGTTGCAGCTGGCGGTGGCGGCTTAGGGTTGTTTGGCGCTGCTTGCGTTTAGACCCATAGCCACCCGTTCGGACCCATAATCACCCGCTCATCGCGAGCGAAGTCGAGGGACCTGGCCGGAAATGGTGCGTCCCTCGACTTCGCTCGGGATGAGCGGGTTTGGTGTTTCGCTCTGACGAAACGGCACTCCGCCTCATGGGTAAAGGCCTTACTTCTTATGCGCTGTCCCGGTAATAGGCAGCAAGAACCTCACCCGACCCTCTCCCGAAACTTCGGGAGAGGACTAGCGAAAGCGCCGCGTTGGCATTCCTCACCCGTTTCGATCGTTATCTCGCGCGCGCCATCATCGTGCCGTTGCTGGGAACGCTAACGATCGCGGCGATGTTGCTGCTGCTCGAGGAAATGCTGCGGCTGTTCGACTTCGTCATGACCGAGGGCGGGCCGGTCACGGTGGTCTGGAAGATGCTGGGCGACTTGTTGCCCGAGTATCTCGGCCTCGGCATTCCGGTCGGCGTCACGCTCGGCGTGCTGCTGGCGTTCCGCGGCCTCGCGCTGTCGAGCGAGCTCGATGCGCTGCGCGCCGTCGGCATCTCGTACACCCGGATGCTGCGCGTGCCGCTGCTGTTCGCGACATTGTTCGCCGTGATCAACTTCGGCGTCGTCGGCTTCCTGCAGCCCTATGCGCGCTACGGCTACGAAGTACTGCGTTTCGAGTTGCGCTCCGGTGCGCTCGGCGCGAGCATCAAGGTCGGGGAGTTCGCCAAGCTGGGCAAGGGCACGACGCTGCGGGTCGAGGAGAGCCTCGAGAAAGGCCGCGACCTGCGCGGGCTGTTCGTGCGCGCCGAGGGCAAGGCCGGGCAGTCGGTGGCGGTCACCGCCGACCGCGGTACCTTCCTGTCGACCGACAATCCCGACGTCATCCTCCTGCGGCTGTTCAAGGGCACGCTGGTCCACAACGAGACCGGCTTCGTGACGCCGCGGGTGCTGTCGTTCGACCAGCACGACCTGCCGGTCAACCTGCCGGCGATGGGCAGCTTCCGCAAGCGCGGCGACGAGAATCTGGAGCTGACCTTGCCCGAGCTGGCGCACAACGGGATCGCCCCCGGCATCGATCCGGTGCAGCGCCGGATGAGCGTCGCCTCGCTTAACCGTCGGATCGTGCTGTGCGTGGTGATGTGGCTGCTGCCGTTCCTTGCGGTCGCACTCGCGGTGCCGCCGAAGCGCTCGACCTCGGCACTGGGCGTCTTCCTGGCGATCGGGATCCTCGTCACCTATCAGAAGATCACCGAATACGGCGAGCGCATGGGCGGCATCGGGCGGGTCGATCCGGTGCTGGCGCAGTGGGTGCCATTCGCGCTGTTCACGCTGCTCGTCGGCTGGCTGTATTACGTGCTGGCGTACAAGCCCGGCGGCCAGCCGATCGGCGCGCTCGACCGCTGGTTCGGCATGCTCGGGCGCTGGCTTGCCAAGCTGTGGAAGCGCACCGGACCCGCCGACTGGCTGACGGGTACCGATCCGCAC
>JALYIX010000189.1 GCA_030775565.1 Pseudomonadota bacterium
ATGTCGCTGCGCCGGGCCTCCATATCGTCGTCGGCGTCGATGCAAATGCCCTCGATCGCCTCCTGCGGGCCGACGACATGCTCCATTGCCGTGATGAACTCGGCCGCCAGACGGCCGTGGGTCACCAGCACCAAACCAATCATTCGCTCACTCGCCATGCTGCGCCCCGTCATCCTTCACCGATGACGGTCCGCGCTGTTCCTCGATCGTGTCGCTTGGCGGCGTGGCGAGGTCGCGGTGGCGGACCATCGGGGAAAAGCCCCGCGTCCGCAACCGCTCCGCCATGTCGACCGCCGCCGCCACCGACCGGTGACGTCCCCCCGTGCAGCCGAACGCCACCGTCAGATACGATTTGCCGGCGGCCCAATAGCGGGGAATGAGGTCCGCGAGAAGGGCCTCGACCTGGGTCATCGTCGAACCCCATGCCGGGTCGGCGCTGACATAGTCCTGAACGGGCCCATCCTCGCCGGTCAGCGGGCGCAAGCGATCGACCCAATGCGGATTGTCGATGAAGCGCATGTCGAACACCAGGTCGGCGGTGCGCGAGATGCCGCGGGCGAAACCGAACGAGGCGATCGTCAGGATCGGCTCGTCGCGGTCGCCGCCGTACCGCCGGCGCAATTCGTCGCGCAGATCGGCGGGTTTGAGGTCGGTGGTGTCGATGATGGCGTCGGCGGTGAGGCGCAGCGGCCCGGTCAGTTCGCGCTCGCGGGCAATGCCGTCTTCGGCAGGGCGATCGGGTGCGAGCGGGTGGCGGCGGCGGGTCTCGCCATAGCGACGGATAAGTTCGGCGCCGGTGCAATCGAGGTAGAGGATTTCGGGCGTGACGCCTTCGATCCGGCGGAGCACGGCGGGCAGGGTGGCAACGTCGAAGCCGCGGCTGCGGACATCCATCCCGACCGCAATCGGCATCGTCTGGCGGGCATCGCGCTCGCCCGTGACGAAGGCTTGCAGCAGCGTGACCGGAAGGTTGTCGACACAGTCCCAGCCCATGTCCTCGAGCGCGTCGAGCACGCTCGACTTGCCCGCGCCGGACATGCCGGTGACAAGCAGCAGGCGGGGCAGCTGGGGCGGGCGCGCGGAAGGCTGGCCGCGCCCCACCAAGCCTAAGCCTTGAGCCCGAGCCGGTCGAGCGCGAGGGCGACCTTCGACGCCGCCGACGCGGTCATCGCGTCGACACTGACGAGCGGGATGTTGATGCCGAGGACCGGCCGCTCGCGACTGTCGTCGGGCAAGCGCACGACGTCACTGGTCAGTTCGACCAGCAGCGCGACCGGCACGTCCTTGACCGTCTCCATGTCGACGATCCCGACACCGCGGATCTCGAGCTTGCCGGCGATCGTCGCCGGGGCCGAGGCGACCAGTTTCTCGCCCATCTTGCGGACGATGGTCTGGTCGTCACTGACGAGCGCGAAACCGCGATCGAGCAGGCGCAGCGAAAGATCGGACTTGCCCGACCCGCTGATCCCGATGATCAGGACCGCCCGGCCATCGAGCGCGACGCAGCTTGCGTGGAGCGTCTCCGATGACAAGCGGATGCCGCCGCCGCGCTCCGCGATCGGAAGCGCGTTCATGACAGATCCGCCGCCGGCAAGCGGATTGTAAAGCGGGCGCCTGAAGGCGCATCGTCGCGGTCTGCCACTTGTATCTCCCCATCATGACCTTCGACGATCGCCCGGGCGATCGCAAGGCCAAGGCCAGAATGTCGGCCGAATTGCTCGGCCTCGGGCCTTACTGAGTGAAACCGGTTAAAAATCGCTTCCCGTTGCGCGGCCGGAACGCCGGGGCCTTCGTCGTCGATGCGAATGCGGACGTTGTCGCCAACCCTTGCCGCGACGACTTCGACCAGGCCCCCGGGGGGCGAAAAACTGATCGCATTGTCGACGATATTGTCGATCGCGCGGGCCAGCCGGGTCGGGTCGCCAACGACGATCGTGCTGTCGCGGCGCGGACGGGCGAAGGCGATTCGCACGTCGCCGGTCGAGCGGCGCTGCTCCCAGGCGCAAACGAGTCCTTCGATCAGCGGGCCGAGGTCGACCGGCTCGAATCGCGCCCGGGCGAGTTCGGCGTCGGTGCGGGCGGCTTCTGAAATGTCGCCGATCAGCCGGTCCAGACGGACGACATCCTGGCGGGTGACATCGAGCAATTGCTGGCGCAGGTTCGGGTCGTCGACCCGCTCGAGGCTGTCGACCGCCGAGCGGAGTGAGGCGAGCGGGTTCTTGAGCTCGTGGGTGACGTCGGCGGCGAACGCCTCGATATTGTCGATCCGCGTGCGCAGCGACTGGCTCATGTCGCTGACCGCGCGCGCGAGCATGCCGATCTCGTCGCGGCGCGACGGCAGGCGCGGCACGCGGACTTCACGCGACCGGCCAAGACGGACGCGGTGCGCGGCGCGGGCGATGCGGCGAAGTGGCGTGACGATAGTCTTCGCAAGGAACAGCGAAAGACCGATCGACAGCAATGCGGCCGTCAACATGGCGAGGCCCAACGATGAGCGTTCCGAGCGAATCAACCGGGTAAAATTGCGATCGTTGACCGTGGTGGTGACGACCGACCCGTCGGGGAGGCGGGCGGCTGCGCTGATCATCGGCGTGAGATCGGGCGCCTCGCGCACCATTCGCTGTGGTTTGCCTGTCAGATAGGCATTGCGCGCTTCGGGCCAGCTATCGCGGACGTCGCGAGCCGGATCGACATAGGGCGGCATGTACCCCGATCGGGTCAGCGCATTAAACCCACGGTCGAGCAAGCGCGCGGCGTCCTTGGTCCACGGCTGGCTTCTGGGATCGCGCAGCGTGAAGGTCGGGCCGGTGGTCGCCCAGCTGTCGATGAGGAGCCGCCCGTTGGGTGCATAGAAGCGCAGCCGATCGGTTGTGACCTTGCCGATTCGCGCCAAGGTATCGACCTGCTCGCGGGGCGGATCCCCAATCAGCGCCTCGGCGGCGAAGCTCGCCTGGATTGCCGCGCGGTCGAGCCGCTCGTCGAGCAATTGGTCGCGGAACTGGTCGAGCACGAAAATCGCGAACGTGACCAGCGCAAGCGTCAGCAGATTGGTCGCGAGGAGGCGCGTGGCGAGCGTGTGCCGGCCGCGAAACGGCAGGCGCGACTCGTCCGGATCATTCCTCGAATCGGTATCCGACGCCATAGAGGGTCTCGATTGCATCGAACTTGGGGTCGACGCCACGGAATTTGCGGCGCAGGCGCTTGATGTGGCTGTCGATCGTCCGGTCGTCGACGAACACGTCGTCGCTATAGGCGATGTCCATCAGCTGGTTGCGCGACTTGACCACGCCGGGGCGCTGGGCGAGTGCCTCGAGGATCATGAATTCGGTGACGGTCAGTGTGACCGACTGGCCGTCCCAGCTTACCTTGTGCCGAGCCGGGTCCATTGCCAGCCGGCCGCGTTCGAGCAGGACAGGCTCGGCTTCGACTTCGGTGCCGGCGGCGACGCCCCGCGCGAATTCCTGGCGGCGGAGGATGGCGCGAATGCGGGCGATCAGCAGCCGCTGAGAAAACGGCTTGGCGATATAATCATCGGCGCCCATCGCCAGGCCGAGCGCCTCGTCGAGCTCATCGTCCTTCGAGGTGAGGAAAATCACCGGCATCGCGCCGAGGCCTCCGCCCTGCTCGCGGAGCCGACGGAGCAACTCCATCCCGTCCATCGCCGGCATCTTGATGTCGAACACGCCAAGGTCGGGCTGGTTGTCGGCGAACGCCTTGAGCGCCGCCGCACCGTCCGAATAGACGCGCGTGACGAATCCCTCGGCCTGAAGCGCGATCGACACCGAGGTCAGGATGTTGCGATCGTCGTCGACGAGCGCGATCACGGGGCTCATTGCCGCTCCGGCTGGTGGGTGGGCGAGCGCATAGGTCGTTTCAGCGAATAGTGGGCGGATCGGATATCGGCAAGCGACCGTCGGGATTCCCCCCGCTTTACAGTCGCGGGGGCGGGACTATAGGCTCCTTCGCATACGTATGCGGTGGACCCGCGACGGGCGTTTCGTGGCGCTCGCGCCCAAGGAGATGACTGGTGAGTGAGCGCGTTTCTTCGCATGGGCTGGACGCCCAAGGGATCAGCAGCGGGGCGACCCTCCACTGGAACCTCGGGACCGCGCCGCTGGTCGAGCAGGCGGTCGCGCGCGGCGAAGGCAGGCTGACAAGCCACGGCGCGCTGCTGGTCGATACCGGCAAGTTCACCGGGCGCAGCGTGAAGGACAAATATATCGTCCGCGACGCGGCGACCGAAAACACGATCAACTGGGGCGCGATCAACCAGCCGATGGACGGGGAGCATTGGGCTAATCTCAAGGCCGATTTCATGGCCGCGCTGGCCTTGCAGGACGAACTCTTCATTGCCGACCTGTTCGGCGGTTCTCAGCCGGAATATCGCGTCAACGTGCGGGTCATCAATCAGATGGCGTGGCACAATCTGTTCATCCGGACGCTGCTGGTCCGCCCGACGACCGACCAGCTCAGCGGCTTCGTGCCCGAGTACACGATCATCAACCTGCCCAGCTTCAAGGCCGACCCGGTGCGGCACGGCTGCCGCAGCGACACGGTGATCGCGGTCAATTTCAGCGAGAAGCTCATTCTCATCGGCAACACCGAATATTCGGGCGAGATGAAGAAGGGCGTGTTCGGCCTCCTCAATTTCCTGCTGCCCGCGCAGGGCGTAATGCCGATGCATTGTTCGGCCAATATCGGCGCCGACGGCAAGAGCGCGATCTTCTTCGGCCTGTCGGGCACCGGCAAGACGACGCTGTCGGCCGACGCCAGCCGGACCCTGATCGGCGACGACGAGCATGGCTGGTCGGACCAGGCCGTGTTCAACTTCGAAGGCGGCTGTTACGCCAAGATGATCAACCTGTCGGCCGAGGGCGAGCCGGAGATCTACGCCACGACCAGGATGTTCGGCACGATCCTCGAGAATGTCGCGATGGACGAGGTGACGCGCGAACTCGATTTCACCGACGCGAGCAAGACCGAAAATACCCGCGGCGCCTATCCGATCGAATTCATCCCCAACGTATCGGAAAAGAACCTCGGTCCCGCGCCGTCCAACGTCATCATGCTCACCGCCGATGCGTTCGGCGTGCTGCCCCCGATCGCGCGGCTGACCGCAGACCAGGCGATGTATTATTTCCTCTCGGGCTACACCGCCAAGGTCGCCGGCACCGAGATCGGCGTGACCGAGCCCGAAGCCACCTTCTCGACCTGCTTCGGCGCCGCCTTCATGCCGCGCCACCCGAGTGTCTACGGCAACCTGCTGAAGGACCGCATCGCGCGCGGCGGGGCGCAGTGCTGGCTGGTCAACACCGGCTGGACCGGGGGCAAATACGGCACCGGCCGGCGCATGCCGATCAAGGTGACGCGCGCGCTGCTCAACGCCGCGCTCGACGGCAGCCTCAACAACGCGCAATTCCGCAAGGACCCCAACTTCGGCTTCGAAGTCCCGGTGTCGGTCCCGGGCGTTGACGCCGCGATCCTCGATCCGCGTCAGACCTGGGGCGACAAGCAGGCTTACGATGGCACCGCGGCCAAGCTGGTCGACCTGTTCGTCGAGAACTTCGCGCAGTTCGAAACCCATGTCGACCAGGGCGTTCGCGAAGCCGCGCCGCGCGTGGCCGCCTGACTTGGTAACACCGCCCCGTGGATTGCGCGGGGCGGAAAACAGCTCTCCAAGGAACGTGCAAGCGCCCTCGGACATTGACGCTACTCATCTCTCAGGGAGCGCGTACCATGGACCTCATGTCGATCCTCAATCAGGCAGGCGGCGTCGGCGCCATCGCGCAGCATCTTGGCGTCGATGAAGCGACCGTCGAGCAGGGCGCAGGCGCGCTCCTGCCGCACGTCGTCAACGGCGTGGAGACGCAGGGACTTCCGGCTGGTGCCGAAGCCCAGGCCGCCGATCCGGCAGCACCGGCCGATGGCGGCGGGCTTGGTGGACTGCTTGGCGGCGGCGGTCTTGGCGGCATGCTCGGCGGGCTGATGGGCGGCGCTGGCGGGGGCGGGATCCTCGGCAGCCTGATCGGCGGCGGGGTCGGCAACCAGGTGCTTGGCCACATCTTCGGTTCGAAGGACGTCAGCAGTGACGTCGCGGCCCAGGCCTCGCAGCAGAGCGGGGTCGATCCGTCGATCCTCAAGAAGTTGCTGCCGATCGTCGCCGGCGCGGTCGCAATGCACTATATGACGCGCGGCAACAGCGCGACGGCGCAGAGCGGCGGCGATGGCCAATCCAGCAGCGGTGGAATCCTCGGCTCGATCCTTGGTGGGCTCGGCCGCTAGGCTAGCGCTTGAAGTAATAGTCGACGGTCGGCCGGCGCGGAGCCGAGCCGATCGTGTGACGGCGCGTCTACCGGGAAGGGTCGACGATCAGGCAATTCCCCTCGACCCGCCGAATGACGACGGTGTCGCCGACCGCCGCTGGCCCTCCGCGGGCGCTCCACTCGCTGTCGGCCAGTCGCACGCGGCCCCGCTCGGCGTCGATCGCTGCGGTTACCGTGACTCGGCGCCCGACGAGCTGCGCCGGGCGGTCGTTGAGGCTGGCGACATGCCCGCCGCGAGGTCGTGCATAAAAGCGCCGCCCGGCCGTCACCGCGACTGCCGTGTAGAGCGCGAACAGGATTAGCTGGGCTCCGATCCCGAATCCGAACAGCAGCGCGAACAGGCCGGTAGCGACCGCCGCCGCGCCGACGAAGATCAGGAAGAAACCCGGGGCGATGACCTCGGCGATGAGCAACAGCAGGCCGCCAATCGCCCACCACCAGCCAGGTTCGACGGTTCCGATCATCCGCGCGGGATCTGCACCGTCGGGACAGTCGGCGACGGCGGCGCCTTGGGCTTGGGCGCAACGGCAGGCGCGGGCGGCGGGCTGAAGCGGTCGCCGAGCGCCTCGCGGGCAAGCTCGCCGATCCCGCCCAACGTCCCCATCAACTGGGTCGCCTCGACCGGGAAGAGGATCGTCTTGGCGTTGGGCGAGGTCGCGAACATGCCGATCGCCTCGACATATTTCTGCGCGATGAAATAATTGATCGCCTGGGTCGATCCGCCCTCGATCGCGTCCGACACCGATTTCGTCGCGGCGGCTTCGGCCTCGGCCGACCGTTCGCGCGCCTCGGCGTCGCGGAAGGCGGCTTCCTTGCGGCCCTCGGCCTCGAGGATCTGGGCCTGCTTCAACCCCTCCGCGCGGTTGATCTCGTTCTGCCGCGCAGCTTCGGATTCGAGGATCGTCGCGCGCTTTTCGCGTTCGGCCTTCATCTGGCGGGTCATCGCGTTGACGATGTCGGCCGGCGGGCGAATATCCTTCAATTCGACCCGGGTGATCTTGATCCCCCAGCTTTCGGTCGCATTGTCGACCACCGCGAGCAGCCGCCCGTTGATCTCGTCGCGCCGCGACAGCAGCTCGTCCAAATCCATCGACCCCATGACGGTCCGCAGGTTCGTCGTCGCGAGGTTGAGGATCGCGAGGTACATGTCGCTTACTTCATAGGCCGCCTTGGCCGCGTCGAGCACCTGGAAAAACACCACCCCGTCGACCGCGACCATCGCATTGTCCTTGGTGATGATCTCCTGCCCCGGGATGTCGAGTACCTGCTCCATCACGTTGACCTTGCGCCCGACGCGATAGAAGAATGCCGGGTAGAAATTGAACCCGGGCTGGGCGATGCCGACGAAGCGGCCAAAATGCTCGATCGTGTAATGATAGCCCTGGTGGACGACCTTGATGCTCGACATGACGAAGAACAGGATCAGCACGACGGCGATGGTCAGGAAAATGGTCAGCATGGAAACCCCTCCGGTAGGTGCTCATGATGGGCCGGGGCGCGGTCGAGCGGAAGGAAAATCGGCATGACGCTCGATCTGTTCGACCGGCGGGCGCTGTTGTTCCTGCCGGCGTCCAATCCGCGCGCGATCGCCAAGGCGCGGGCGAGCCGCGCGGACATGGTGATCCTCGACCTCGAGGACTCGGTGAAGCCCCAGGACAAGGACGCGGCGAGGGCTGCTGCGGTGGCGGCGGTCGGCGAGGCGTGGCCGATGCCGGTGGGGATACGAGTCAATGCCCTCGGTACGCGCTGGCACGCCGAGGATGTCGCCGCGCTGGCCCGCAGCCGCGCCGACTTCGCGGTGGTGCCGATGGTGTCCTCCCCCGGCGCGGTGAACGCGGTGCGCGAAAATAGTGCCAGGCCCGTGCTGGCGATGATCGAGAACGCGGCCGGGGTCCTCGCAGCGCCGGCCATTGCGCGGGACGCGGCGGGGTTGGTCATGGGCACCAACGACCTCGCCGCAAGCCTGCGATTGCCGCCAGGCGCGGGGAGGGTACCGCTCCAGTTCGCTCTCCAATCGGTCATCATCGCCGCTCGCGTCGCCGGCTGCGCAGTCTTCGACGGAGTGTTCAACCGGCTCGACGATCCCGAGGGTTTTGCTGCCGAATGCGCAGAGACGCGGGGGCTGGGGTTCGACGGGAAGACCTTGATCCACCCCGATCAGATCGAAGCATGCCTTGCTGCCTTCGCGCCGACGCCGGAAGAAATCG
>JALYIX010000190.1 GCA_030775565.1 Pseudomonadota bacterium
TAGCCACGGTCGAACTGCATGCCTTCGACGACGTCGAGTTCGAACTCGAGCCCCTTGGCTTCCTCGACGGTGATCACGCCTTCCTTGCCGACCTTCTCCATCGCTTCGGCGATCTTCTCGCCGACGACGGTGTCGCCATTGGCCGAAATGATTCCGACCTGGGCGATTTCCTTGGTCCCGGCGACGGGCTTGGAGCGCGCCTTCAAGTCCTCGACGACCTTGATCACGGCAAGGTCGATGCCGCGCTTGAGGTCCATCGGGTTCATGCCGGCCGCAACCGACTTCATGCCTTCGCGAACGATCGCCTGAGCGAGGACGGTCGCGGTGGTGGTGCCGTCACCGGCGATGTCGTTGGTCTTCGAGGCCACTTCGCGCAGCATCTGCGCACCCATGTTCTCGAACTTGTCCTTGAGCTCGATCTCCTTGGCGACGGTGACGCCGTCCTTGGTGATGCGCGGTGCGCCGTACGACTTGTCGATGACGACGTTGCGGCCCTTGGGCCCCAGCGTGACCTTGACCGCGTCGGCGAGGATGTCGACGCCGCGCAGGATGCGCTCACGCGCGTCGCGGCTGAATTTTACGTCCTTGGCTGCCATGGTGGCTACCCTTTCTGAAATAGTGAAACTTTGCGAACATCACCCATGCCGAGCATGGGTCGGTTATCGTTGCGGTTAGCCAACGATCCCGAGAATATCGCTTTCTTTCATGATGATGAGGTCTTCGCCGTCGACCTTGACCTCGGTGCCCGACCATTTGCCGAACAGGATCTTGTCGCCCGACTTGACCTCGAGCGGATGGACGGTGCCCTGTTCGTTGCGGGCGCCGGTGCCGACCGAGACGACTTCGCCTTCCTGCGGCTTTTCCTTGGCGGTGTCGGGGATGATGATCCCACCGGCGGTCTTTGCCTCGGCCTCGATGCGACGAACGAGAACGCGGTCATGAAGTGGCCTGAAACCCATCTTCCTGATTTCCCTTTGATGTTGAACGCTTGGCTTGGCACTCACCGGTTGGGAGTGCCAGCGCTGGTTCGCATATGGTGGGGCGGCACAAACTCGTCAAGCAAGCGTTGTGCATTTCAGGTTCGATGATCTGACGGTCATCGTGAAAATGAAGGAAAGACAATGCGTAACGTGCGTTTTGCGCGCGCCTTGTTGGCGCTTGCACTGATCACCCCGGTCGCCCTCACCGCCGCGCCGGTCGCCGCCCAGGACACGCAATATGCGACCGACGGCCAGGCCGACGAGGCACGGGCCGACATGATGCAGGTCTTCGGGATGACCGACCTGGCGCCCGGCCAGTACAAGTGGGCGAGCGATATTCCGGCAGCGGGCCAGACCAAGATCGTGATCAGCCTGACCGACCAGCTGGGCTATGTCTATCGCGCCGGGCAGTTGATCGGCGTGACGACGATCTCGAGCGGCAAGACCGACCATGAGACCCCGACCGGGGTGTTCCCGATTCTCGGCAAGGAAAAGGTCCATCATTCGAAGACCTACGACAATGCGTCGATGCCGTTCATGCAACGGCTCAACAATTATGGCGTCGCGCTTCATGGCGGGAACAACCCCGGCTATCCCGCGAGCCACGGCTGCGTCCGGCTGCCGATGAAATTCGCCGCGCGGCTGTTCGACCTGACCCAGACCGGCACCCCGGTCATCATCGAGGCCTAGTCGTTCGACATTGGCAATCGCGGGGATAAGCGCCACAGGGGTGCTCCGACTGGAGATTCCCCTTGAAGCCATTGCTGCCCGCGATTGCAGCCGCCCTGTTGCTGGCCGGCTGTGCCACCACCCCGCCGGTCCCGACCGTCGCGGCCGCGCCCCCGGCCCCCGCCAAATATGGCTGGGGCTATAGCGACAAGGCCAAGGCCGAGATGGCGGCGACCTTCGGGACCGTCGCGCTCAAGCCGGCCGAGTCGCGCTGGGTCCCCGAGGTCCCGGCGACGGGGCCGGTGAAGGTCGTGATCAGCCTGTCCGACCAACTCGCCTGGATCTATCGCGGCGACCGGATGATCGCCGCGACGACGATCTCGAGCGGCAAGAAGGACCATGAATCGCCGGTCGGGCTGTTCCCGATCCTGGGCAAGGAAGTGTTTCACCGCTCCAACCGCTACAGCGCGGCGCCGATGCCCAACATGCTGCGGCTCAACCGCTGGGGCGTGGCGCTGCACGGCGGGGTCGTGCCGGGCTATCCCGCGAGCCACGGCTGCATCCGCCTGCCCTATGCCTTCGCCAAGCGGCTTTACGGCGTCGTCGCGGTCGGCGACCCGGTGTATATCGAGGGCTGAGCCAGGCCGAGGCGATCGCGCCGCGTCCAGCGGATGAGCATCAGGATCGACACGATCGCGAGACCCAGCGCAAGGCCGGCCCAGATCCCCTGCCCGGCCCAGCCGCGGCGGAACGCCAGCCACGCGCCGACCCCGATGCCAATGCCCCAATAGCCGAAGAGGGCGAACAGCATCGGCACGCGCGTGTCGTGGAGGCCGCGCAGCATGCCCGCGCCGACGACCTGCGCGCCGTCGACCACCTGGAAGATCGCGGCGATGGCGAGGAAGCTGACGGCAAGGGCGATGACGTGGGCGTTGGCCGGGGTGTCGGCGAGGAACAGGGTGACGAGCGGGCGCGGGGCGAGCCACAGGAGCAGCGCCATCGCCGCCATGAAGCCGACCCCGAGGACCCATGCGGTCCAGCCGGCGCGGGCGAGGCCAGCGCGGTCGCCGCGACCAAGCGCATTGCCGACGCGCACCGTCGCCGCCTGGCCGAGCCCCATCGGCACCATGAAGCTCATCGCCGCGATCTGCAGCGCGATGGCGTGGGCGGCGACCGAATCGGCGTCGATCAGCCCCATCAGATAGGCCGCGGCGCCGAACACCGCGCCTTCGAAGCTCATGGCGAGGCCGATCGGCAGGCCGAGCTT
>JALYIX010000191.1 GCA_030775565.1 Pseudomonadota bacterium
GGGCGGGGTTGTCGGGGACGTTGCGGCAGGTGCCGGGATAATGGGCCGTGGCGCCATGCGGTGCAGAGAGCGCGGCGGCGATGTCGGCGCGGGTGCAGAAGCAGGCGTAGGCGAGGTGCGCGGTGCGAAGCTGGTCCAGTGCGGACTGATAGTGCGCGGTACGCCGGGACTGGACCAGCGGTTCGCCTGACGGGTCGAGGCCGAGCCAGGCGAGGTCCTCGTCGATCGCGGTGACATAGTCGGGGCGGCTGCGGCCTTGGTCGAGATCCTCGATGCGGAGGAGGAAGCCGCCCTCGCCGGCAAGCGACGCGCCGAGCGCCGCCGAATACGCATGGCCGAGATGGAGCAACCCCGTCGGCGACGGCGCGAAGCGGGTGACGGTCAAAATTCCTCCCCGCCTGGAGCCGGAACGAAGAAGGACTCTTGACGGGGAATCATTGCTCGTGCTGTCATGACCATGTCACGCTGGGTTGGCATCCGGCGCGTCACAAGGGAAGCGGGTTCGGATCGCCCTCTCCTCCTTGCGTGCGACGGGGCCGGGGAGCTGCAGTTCGGATCGACCGAACGAAAGGCTGCGCGTGTATCACCCCGACGTCATCCGGCCCGATGTCCTCCGCCATGTCGATAGTTGCCCGGCCTTGGTCCTCAACGCCGATTACACCCCGCTGTCCTATTATCCGCTGAGCCTGTGGCCGTGGCAGACCGCGGTCAAGGCGATGTTTCTCGAGCGGGTCGACGTCGTCGCGCTGTACGACCGCGAGGTGCATTCGCCGACGCGATCGCTCAAGCTGCCGTCGGTGATCGCGCTCCGCCAGTTCGTCCGGCCCAACGAATATCCGGCGTTCACGCGGTTCAACCTGTTCCTGCGCGACCGCTTTCGCTGCGTCTATTGCGGCAGCCACAAGGAGCTGACCTTCGATCATGTCGTGCCGCGCGCGCAGGGCGGGCGGACGACGTGGGAGAATGTCGCGACGGCGTGCGCGCCGTGCAACCTCAAGAAGGGCGGGCGCACCCCGAGGCAAGCGCAAATGCCGATCCACCGCGAACCGATCCGCCCGACCAGCTGGCAATTGCAGGACCATGGCAAGAGCTTCCCGCCGAACTATCTCCACCAGAGCTGGCGGGATTATCTATATTGGGATGTGGAATTGGAGGCTTAGGGGGTTAGCTGATCCCCCGTATCGGATTTGGAAGATCGCGACTTGCGCTGGCTGTCTCGACCGCCTTCCTCCAATATCCGGCTCCGTGGCGCATCTAGTTCAAGTTGCTTGCGGGCACTTGCAAGGCGTTGGAGCGAAGACATATCCATAGCGAAAAAGCTAAGCCATACCCCACAGGAATAAATGTCTCGAGATGAGACCTCGTACGGCGGAATATCCGTCTTCCGTGGTCCTAGCCCAAGCTCTTCCCATGGCAAATTGGCAAGGCCAGAAAGCCAATACCGGCGAGGCTTATCATCTTCACTGAAAGTGATGCTGCTATGGGCGACCTTGTTCCGCAAAGGCGTGACTCGTTCTTCGAACAGTTTCAATCGCGTTGAAATGTTTGGCCCAATCCCTCCATGACGTTTTGCACTCTTGCGAAGCCTGTCAATCTTCACTCGTGCGTCCATGCCTTTGCAGAGCATATCGAACGTAGCTAGATCACTAATCTGAACTGAGGCCGCAAGCACGGCTGTCAGGGCTAATTCGGCCTGCGCATACCACGCAATGAAAAAGCCGATATCGAGATACATATCTCGATCGACCCCCGAATATGCCTTTTTGCGGGCTGCCAGAAACTCTTCGTGAGACAGTGCCATGGCTTGGCCCGATGGAAGTGAGAACCGACAGGATCATCGATGCTTCGAACTACCATTTCCGTCCATGGACTGCCACTCCGGAGCCATCACTAAGCCCCCTTTAACCATTTCGCTTTAATGCGGTCCGTGATGGACCAGTCCCGAATAGCCCCGCGCCGCGAAGGGCCGCGCATCCTGCTTGTCGAGCCCAACCGGAGCGCGATGGGGGTGCTGGCGCGGCGGCTGGGCGAGGCGGGCTATCGGGTCGCGGCGGCGGAAAGCGCGCAGGCGGCGGTGGCCGAGCTGCACCGGCTGCCGGTCGAACTGGTGCTGGCCGAACTCATGATGCCGCTGATGAGCGGGATCGAGCTGACCCGGCTGATCCGCGACGATTCGAGTTTTCGCGATTTGCCCGTGATCCTGATCAGCGGGCGGAGCGACCGGGCGGGGTCGGTCAGGGCGCTGGAGGCGGGGGCCGACGATGTGGTCGTCAAGCCTTTCCACCATGAACTGCTCCTCGCCCGGATCGCGCGGCAGCTGACGCGGGCGCGGGCGGTGATGGAGTTGCGCGCGGACAATGCGACTCTGGATGCGCGGGTGGTGACGCGGGCGATCGAGCTTGGCGAAATGCGGGCGGCGCTGGCGACCAGCGAGCGCGAGCGGGTGCGGCTGGCGGGGCTGGTGCGGGACTGAGCAGGCTGCGCGACGGCAAACTCAGGGGCCCGGAACGACAATCGCGGAAAATCGGGTTAAATTGATTGCAATCTATGGTATCTTAACGAGTCGCCGTTGGTGGCGAGGACGGGGGGACGCCATGCGCAAGTCCGTAGGGTTACAACTCATCATCGCAGGAATGGGCATCTCTGCCCCCGTGATGGCCCAAGTCAGCGCCGAGGCCACCGCGCAATCGCATGCCGCGCCGATGGCCAATGCAAACGACTATATCTGCACCTTCACGAGCAATGTGGCGCGCGCCGCCGTGCCGCAGGAGACCGCGCGGGCGGTGGGGCCGGAGATGGGGCAGATCCTGTTCACCTATCAATGGGCGGTCAGGGGGTTCGCGGTGCGCCTGCCGGCGAGTTCGTCCAGGGCGAGCGTGACGGCGCGGCTGAAGGCGCACAATGCCAATATCCGGGCGTGCGAGCATGACGGGATTACGCGCGCGGCGGTGATGCTTGCCGGGCGGCCGGGCGGCGGTGGGTCAACCCAGACCACGCCGTGGGGCGTGACTCGGGTCGGCGGACCAGGCGATGGCAGCGTGCTGTCCGCCAAGGCGTGGATCATCGACAGCGGGATCGACCTGACGCATCCCGATCTCAACGTCGATGCGGCCCATGGAAAGAGTTTCCTGTCGACCGATTCCAGCCTCAACGACACCTATGGTCACGGGACGCATGTCGCCGGGATCATCGGCGCGAAGAACAATGGGGTTGGGGTGGTGGGCGTTGCGGCCGGGGTCTTGGTCGTTCCGATCCGCGTTCTCGATGGAACCGGGACGGGGCCGGATTCGGGAGTCGTCGCGGCGCTCGACTATCTTTACACTGTGGCATTGCCGGGCGACGTAGCCAATCTCAGTTTGATTGCCGACGCCGTCAGCGACACGATGGACGCGGCGGTGGTAAAGCTTGCCTCAAATGGCGTGTTCGTCACGATTGCCGCCGGCAATAACAGCGCCAACGCCAGCAACTATAGCCCGGGGCGGGCGAGCGGGGCGAACGTGTTTACCGTCTCGGCATTCGGGTCGCGCGACCGATGGGCGAGCTTTTCGAATTACGGACCGGCGATCGACTGGGGCGAGCCGGGCGTGAACATTCCTTCGACCTATAAGAATGGCGGCTATACGACGCTGTCGGGTACGTCGATGGCGGCGCCGCACCTCGCCGGGATCCTGTTGCTCCAGCCTGCGGCAAACAATGGCGGCGCCGTCAAGAATGACCCTGACGGAGTTCCCGACGCGATCGGCGTTCGCTAGGCGCGCGAGGCGAGATAGTCGCGGACTTTGGGGCCTAGTTCGGGGCTGTCGAGGGCGATGGCGAGGTTGGCAAGGACGAAGCCGGCCTTGTCGCCGCAGTCGTGGCGGACCGCGTCGACCTTGACCGCGTGGAACGGCTGCTGGCCGATCAGCTTGGCCATGGCGTCGGTCAGCTGGATCTCGCCCCCGGCCCCGGTTTCCTTGGCGTCGAGGATGTCCATCACTTGCGGTTGGAGGATGTAGCGGCCGATGATGGCGAGGCGCGAGGGGGCGTCGGCGGGCTTGGGCTTTTCGACCATGCCGAGGACTTCGGTGAGGTTGCCGGTCGTGGTTCCGGGACTGACGATGCCATAGCTTGCGGTCTTGTCCTCGGGCACTTCGGCGGCGCAGACGATGTTGCCGCCGACGCGGTTGTAGGCTTCGACCATCTGGCGGAGCGCGCCGCCGACCATCAAGTCGTCGGGGAGGAGGACGGCGAAGGGCTCGTCGCCGACAATATGGCGCGCGCACCACACGGCATGGCCGAGGCCCAGCGGTTGTTGCTGGCGGACCGAGATGAGCTCGCCCGGGGTGGTGCGCGATCCGGCTAGCGCGGAAAGGCTCTTGCCGGCCTTGTTCATCGTCGCCTCGAGTTCGAAGCCAAGATCGAAATAGTCGACCAGGCTCGACTTGCCGCGACCGGTGACGAAGATCAGCTGCTCGATCCCCGCCTCGCGCGCCTCGTCGACGGCATATTGAATGAGCGGGCGGTCGACGACCGTCAGCATCTCCTTGGGCATGGTTTTCGTCGCGGGGAGGAGGCGCGTACCAAGGCCGGCAACGGGGAAGACAGCCTTACGAACAGGGCGGAAGTCACTCATTTTTGGCTCTCGGGTCCAGTCTTGTCGGAGGAGGTGGCGGGTGGGGTGGCGCCGGCGGGGAGGGTCGGCGCACCCCCGTCGGGAGGCGGCAGGTCGAAGCGATCGGCACGGCGCGGGGCTGACTTGCGGACCAGTTCGTCGACCCGCTGCGGCGCAGCGTCGGTGCGCGGCTGGAGCAGGTCCTCGGCGGTGGGGGTGGTCAGCGCCATCGCCGGCTTGACCGGCAAATGCTGGCCTGGGGCAGGCTCGAGGGGGGTGATCTTGCCGCAGCCCGCGATGAACAGCGTGGCGGCGACGAGGGGAACGAGACGCTTCACATGGCACTCCGCGCGGCGGCGATGGCTTCCCTTACGCGCTGCGGGGCGGTGCCGCCAGCAGACGTGCGCGAGGCGACCGAGGATTCGACCGAGAGGCAGGCGAGCGCGGGCTCGGTGATGCGCGGGTCGACCTGCTGAAGCTCGGCGAGGGTGAGCTCGTCGAGCGGTTTTCCGGCAGCTTCGGCGGTGGCGACGGCGCGACCCGCGATGTGATGCGCCTCGCGGAACGGGACGTCGGCCTCGCGCACCAGCCAGTCGGCAAGGTCGGTCGCGGTGGCGTGGCCGGCGGCGGCGGCGGCGCGCATTTTCGTAGGCACGAACTCGAGATCGGCGATCATCCCGGCCATCGCGGCGAGGCTGAGCGAGAGCAAGTCGTGCGCGTCGAACACCGGGGGTTTGTCGTCCTGAAGGTCTTTCGCATAGGCAAGCGGCAGGCCCTTCAAGAGGACGAGCATCGCGACAAGGTCGCCGATGATCCGCGCGCTGTGGCCGCGGACAAGCTCGGCGGCGTCGGGGTTGCGCTTGTTGGGCATGATCGACGAGCCGGTCGACCAGGCGTCGGGCAATTTCACGAAGCCGAACGGCTGCGACGCCCACAGGATGATTTCCTCCGCCAGCCGCGAGAGGTGGACCGCGGTGAGCGCGGCGGCGTGAAGATAGTCGACGGCGAAATCGCGATCGGAGACGGCATCGAGGCTGTTCGCAGTCGGGCGGTCGAAGCCCAGCGCGGCGGCGGTCGCATCCCGGTCGAGCGGAAAGCCGGTGCCGGCGAGCGCCGCGCTGCCGAGGGGGTTCTCGTTCATGCGGGTCCGCGCGTCGGCGAAGCGACTGCGGTCGCGGACCAGCATTTCGCGGTAGGCGAGGAAATGATGGCCAAGCGTGACCGGCTGGCCCGACTGAAGGTGGGTGAAGCCCGGCATGACGGTCGCGGCGTGCTCCTCGGCGCGGGTGAGGAGCGCCGCCTCGAGCGCGTCGATCCCGGCCAGCGCCTCGTCGATGCTCCCGCGCACCCACAGCTTGAAGTCGGTCGCGACCTGGTCGTTGCGCGAGCGCGCTGTGTGGAGGCGGCCGGCGGCGGGGCCGATCAGCTGGCTGAGGCGATGCTCGACATGCATGTGAATGTCTTCAAGCGCGGGGTCCTCGATCAGCTTGCCGTCGGCGATCTCCGTCGCGACGGCCTCGAGTCCGGAGTCGATTGCGGCGGCGTCCTTGGCGGAAAGGATACCCTGCCTGGCCAGCATGGCGGCGTGGGCGCGACTTGCCGCGATGTCCTCGCGCCACAATCGCTTGTCGATTGCGATCGAGGCATTTATCTCGCGCATGACCGCGGCGGGACCGCCCGCGAAGCGCCCGCCCCACATGCTGTTGGAGTTGCCCGTGCGACTAATGATGCTGCTCCTCGTGGGGCTCGTGGCGCTTGGCGGCTGCGATAGGCAAAAGGCCGTGGAGCGGCAAGGTGCGCCGGCTGCCGCCGACCAGGGGCCGAAGAAGGGGCTCGACCGCAGCCATGCGGGGCAGCCCATGCCCGACATCGTCATCAAGGACGGTGACGGCGAGGACCTCGCACTGAGCGAATTCAAGGGATCGCCCGTGCTGGTCAACCTGTGGGCGAGCTGGTGCGTGCCGTGCGTCAAGGAATTGCCGACGCTCGATGCCCTGGCGGCGAGGAAAGGCCCGGTCGAGGTGGTCGCGCTGTCGCAAGACATGGCGCCGCTCGCGTCGGTCAAGGCGTTCCTCGCCGGACACGCCATCAAGACGCTCGACGTCTATCAGGACCCCGACATGAAGATGAGCGACAAGGCCAGCGCGCCGGTCCTGCCGACGACCTTGTTGTACGATAGCGAGGGGCACGAGGTGTGGCGGTTCGTCGGCGACCGGGACTGGACGAGCGCAGCGGCGGCGAAGGATATCGCCGAGGCGAGGTAGCGCAGCGCGCGGCTAGTCGCGCAACAGTTCGTTGATGCTCGTCTTGCTCCGCGTCCGCTCGTCGACGCGCTTGACGATGACCGCGCAGGCGAGGCTCGGACCGCCCTTTGGGTCGGGCAGCGTGCCGGGCACGACGACCGAGTAGGCCGGGACGCGGCCGTAGATCACTTCGCCCGACGCACGGTCGACGATCTTCGTGCTGGCTCCCAAGAACACGCCCATCGAGATGACCGCGCCCTGCTCGACCACCACCCCCTCGGCGACTTCGCTGCGCGCGCCGATGAAACAGTCGTCCTCGATGATCACCGGGCCGGCCTGGAGCGGTTCGAGCACGCCGCCGATGCCGGTGCCGCCCGAGATGTGGACGTTGCGCCCGATCTGGGCGCAGCTGCCGACCGTCGCCCAGGTATCGATCATCGCGCCTTCGCCGACGTAGGCACCCAAGTTGACGAAGCTCGGCATCAGCACCGCCCCTGGCGCGATATAGGCGCCGCGGCGGACGATCGCGCCGGGGACCGCGCGGAAGCCGGCGGCGGTGAAGTCGGCGGGGGTCCAGCCGTCGAACTTGCTTGGCACCTTGTCCCACCAGCTGGCGCCGCCGGGGCCGCCGGGGATGGCTTCCATCGGGTTGAGGCGGAAGGAGAGGAGGACGGCCTTCTTGAGCCACTGGTGGACCGTCCAGTCGCCGACCCCACGGCGCGTGGCAATGCGCAGCTCGCCCGAATCGAGCTGCCGCAAGGCGGTCTCGACCGCGTCGCGCACATCGCCGGCAGTGCTGGCGCCGACCGAGTCGCGGTCATCCCACGCGGCGTCGATGATGGTCTGCAGCTCAGTCGACATGGGCGGTCTCCAGAAGGTCGGTCAGCCAGTCGGCGACGTCGGTGATTTCAAGGTCGATCGCAGCGGGATCGTGCAGGTGATTGCCATGGTCCGAGCCATTGTCGACCCACACCGTGGTCATGCCGAGCGCTTTCGCCGGCTTCAGATTCTTGGCCATGTCCTCGACCAGAACGGCGCGGGCGGGGTCGATCGCGAATCGGTCGATCAGCAACTGGTAGCCGTGCGGATCGGGCTTTGGTCGATAGTCGCAGGCGTGAATGTCGATCAGGCCATGAAAGTCCTCGCCGATGCCGATCGCCGCCAGCACCCGCTCGGCATAAGCGTCGTTGCCGTTGGTAAAGACGAAGCGGCGACCCGGGAGGCGGCGAAGCGCGGCAGCAAGGCGGTCATCTGGCGCTACTCGATCGAGCGCGATGTCGTGGACGTCGTCGAGGAAATGGTGCGGATCGACGCCATGATGCTTCATCAATCCGGCAAGCGTCGTGCCATGGTCGCGAAAATATCCCTTCTGGACCCGTTTCGCCTCGACTGGGTCGCAGCCGAGCAACCGCTGGACATAAGCGCTCATCCGCGCGTCGATCAGGTCGAACAGTCGCGTCGACGACGGATAAAGCGTATTGTCGAGGTCAAAGATCCAGTCGGTGACGTCGGCAAAGGGAGGAGGGAGGCGCGTGGTCATGACGCGGGCGCGACTAGCGGGCTTTTGGCCTTCAGCAAAATGAAAGCTTTGCCCTCCTATCGTAAACTAGGGAAAGCCGTGTATCTTCAGCGGCTTGGTGGGAGCGGACGATGAACAAGCGGTTGTTGGGTTCGTCCGGAGCGGCGCTGGCGACGATGCTTGCCTTGTCGGCGTGCGGCGGCGGCGGCGGCGAAATCGCGTCCACGCCCGCACCGACCCTTCCAACGCCGACCCCGACCCCAGCTCCCGCGCCCACGCCCACCCCGGTCAATTACGACACGTCTGAATATCGGCAGTCCAACGCAGCCGCGGCGGCGAGCGCGATCAGTGCCTATAATGCCGGCGCAACCGGGGCCGGAATCAAGATCGGCGTGGTCGACACGGGGATCAATGCGACGCTCAGCGAATTCACCGGCAAGGTCGACCCGGCGAGCAAGGACGTCGCCGGCTCGCGCGGGGTCGGCGACGATGACGGCCACGGCACGGCCGTGTCGGACGTCGCGGCCGGCGCGCGCAACGGCCTCGGGATCCAGGGTGTCGCGTTCGATTCGACCATCGTCATGATGCGCGCCGACACGCCCGGCAGTTGCGCGACGCCCAAGACGGACACCGGCGGCGGATGCTCCTTCGACGACTCGGCGATCACCGCTGGAATCGACGCGGCGCGCCTCGCGGGGGTCAAGGTGATCAACCTGAGCCTCGGCGGATCGCAGCCGGGTTCGTTATTGCTGGCCGCGATGAACCGCGCCACCAGCGCCGGCATCGTATTGGTCATTTCAGCCGGGAACGACGGTGCCAAGCCCGAGGGGGCCAACGCCGACCCGTTCGCGCTGACCCCGGCGCAGCAGGGGTCGGGCGAAGTGATCATCGCCGGGTCGATCGGCGTATCCGATGGCGCCGGCGGGACCGACCTGACGCAGCTGTCCGATTTTTCGAACAAGGCGGGCACCGGCGCGGCTTATTATCTGGCGGCGCTCGGCTATCGCGACCAGGCGATCAGCAACGACGGCAAGCAATATCTGTGGTCGGGGACGAGCTTTTCGGCGCCGACCATCGCCGGGGCGGTCGCGCTTTTGGCGCAGGCCTTTCCCAATCTCACTGGCAAGCAGATCGTCGATCTGTTGTTCAGCAGCGCCGACGACCTTGGCGCAGTGGGGACCGATGCCGTGTTCGGGCATGGCCGCCTCAACCTCGCCAAGGCCTTCGCGCCGGCCGGGACGACGAGCCTCGCCGGGACCCGGACCCCGGTCTCGAGCAGCAGCAACGGCAGCACGCCAGCCGCAGCCGGCGATGCCGTGGCGACCCAATCCTTCGGGGCGATCGTCCTCGATGGCTATTCGCGGGCCTACGCGATCGACCTCGCCAGGACGCTGAGCCAGGCCGCCCCTGCCCAGCCGCTGCGCAATGCGCTTGGCGGCCGAACCGAGATCGCCGGCGCATCGAACGGGCGGTTCGGCGTCGCGATGACATTGTCCCACCGTGACGGCACCAGCCGCGATTTCGAACTCGCCAAACTCGGCATCGGCCCGGGCGACGCCCAGCGCGCGCGCCTCATCGCCGGTGCCGCGGTCGCCCGGCTCGATCGTTCGACGGCGGCGGCGTTCGGCTTTGCCGAGGGTGCCAAGGCGTTGGAGCGGCGACTGTCGGGCGCCAGCGCGGGCGCGTTCCTGATCGCGCGTGACGTTGCCAGCGACAGCGGCTTTTCGGCCCGGCGCGGGGCGAGCATGGCGGTGCGCCATCAATTCGGCGGGCTTGGCGTGACGGCCTCGAGCGAAACCGGAAGCGTATGGGAGGACGTTGCCGCCCGCCCCCAACGCTCGCCCTATCGCCTGACCTCGGTCGCGGTCGACAAGGCGCTCGGCGCGACCTGGCTGTCGGCGGGCATCGGTCGGTTGGTCGAGCGCGACACGCTGCTCGGCGGGCGGCTCGGCGCGGCGCTCGGCGGCGGCGGATCCTCGACGATGTTCCTCGATGTCGAAGCCCGGCGCGGGTTCGGCAGCGGCTGGAATGCAAGCCTGGCCGGGCGACGAGGCTGGACCGGCTTTGCCGCCGGACGCTTTCAGACCGATGCCTATGCCTTCGACCTCACCAAGGATGGACTGTTTGGTGGAGACCGGATCGGTCTGCGCATCGCTCAGCCGTTGCGCGTCGCCAGCGGCGGCTTCGCGACGATGCTGCCGACCGCCTACGACTATGCGACGCTGACCACGACCACCACGTTCGAGCGCTTCTCGCTCACCCCCAGCGGGCGCGAGGTCGACGGCGAGCTGTCCTATGGCCGCGGAGTGCTCGGATCGGGCTGGATCGGAGGCAACCTGTTCCTGCGTCGCCAGCCCGGGCACGTCGCCAGCGCCCCGAACGACGTCGGCGCCGCGTTCCGCTTCAGCCTGGGGTTCTGACGCTCAGGCGGCGGTCGATCGCCGCTTGCCGAGCCCCGGCGCCAGCATGCCGACCTTGGATCGGTAGGTCTCGTACTCGTCACCGAAATGGCCGACGAGATCGCGTTCCTCGAACTGGATCGCGATCAGCATGTAGGTCGACATCGCCGTCGCGAAGAGCAAATGGCCGGCGCTCATCGTCGGGATCGCCCAGAAGGCAAGAAAGAAGCCCGAGTAGAGCGGGTGGCGGACGAAGCGGTAGTAGAGCGGGGTGCGAAACTGGGGGGGCGCGGCGGCACGCTGGCGCAGGTTGAACCAGGCCTGCTGAAGGCCGAACAACTCAAAATGGTTAAGCAGGAAGGTGCTGCTGAGCACGATCAGCCAACCCATGGCGAAAAATACCCACAGCAAACCGGCGCCGAGCGGATTGGTAACGCTCCAGATGGACCCGCCGATGGGATGCCAGAAGGCGAACAACAGGATCAGCGCGGCGCTGGCGAACAAGACATAGACGCTGCGTTCGATCGGCTCGGGGATGAGGCGCGTCCACGCGCGATTAAAGCCTTGGCGTGCCATGACGCTGTGCTGGACCCCGAACAAGGCGACGAGCGCGAGGTCGATGATTAGCGCGGCGGTGCTCGACGCCGCCGGGCCGCCGTCGACCGTGTGGGGCAGGAAAGGCGCATCGGCGAGGAAGCCGATGAGGTAGAGGAAGGTCGCGAAAAACACCGCATAAGCGACGAGCGCAAAGGCCATGGCAAGACTACGGAGCATGCTAATCCCCCCTGGAATGAGCTCTTTCTTAGCATGGATTAACCGATCGACTAGACAGTAAAGCTTTCGCCGCAGCCGCAGGCACCCTTGGCGTTGGGGTTGGCAAAGGTGAAGCCGGCGGCGAAGTCGTCCTCGACCCAGTCCATGCTGCTGCCAATCAGGTAGAGGATCGAGCCGCCATCGACGAAGAAGGTGCCGCCGGGGGTTTCGATCCTTTCGTCGAAAGCGACCGCTTCGGTCACGTAATCGACCGAGTAAGCGAGGCCCGAGCAACCGCGGCGCGGGGTCGAAAGCTTGACCCCGATGGCATCGGCGGGGGCCTTGGCCATCAGATCGGCGATGCGCTGTTCGGCCGCCGGGGTCAGCGAGATCGCGGCCGGACGCGGGCGGCGGGTCTGGACGTTCATGCTACAGCATCCCCAATTCGAGCCGCGCTTCGTCGCTCATCTTGGAAGGGTCCCAGGCGGGCTCCCAGACGAGCTTGACCTCTGCGTCGCGCACCCCCGGCACGGAGAGCACGCGCATCTCGACCTCGCCGGGCATCGATTCGGCGACCGGGCAGTGCGGCGTGGTCAGCGTCATCGTGACGACGACATCGCCGTCCTCGCTTGCCGCGACGTCATAGATCAGGCCAAGCTCGTAGATGTCGACCGGGATCTCGGGGTCGTAGATCGTCTTCAGCGCGTCGATCACCGACGACTGGAGCGCGCCCCCCGCCCCGCCGACCGGCGCCGGCGGCTTTTCCTCGGCAAGGAAGCCGGTCAGGTAATCGCGCTTGCGGGCGAAGCTTTCGGCCGGGCTTTCCGGCTCGACGCGCGCGCGCGCCGGGGCCTCGACCTCGTCGACAGTCTCGACCTTGATGTTGTTGGGTTCGTCCATCATCCGAAAATCCGTTTCACGCGATTGAGGCCTTCGACCAGCGCTTCGACATCGTCCGCCCCGCTATAGGCCGCGAACGAGGCACGGGCCGTAGCCGGGACGCCGAGGAGGTCCATCAGCGGCTGGGCGCAATGGTGGCCGGCGCGGATCGCGACCCCGGCATCGTCCAAGATGGTGGCGACATCGTGCGGATGCACCCCCTCGTAGGCGAAGCTGACGATTCCCGCCGACTCGTCGGGGCCGAACAGGCGGACGCTGTTGATCCGGCGGAGTGCCTCGCGCGCCTGCGCGGTGAGCGCGGCTTCGTGAGCGTGGATGGCCGGCAGGCCGAGCCCCGAGACCCAGTCGATCGCGGCGTGAAGGCCCAATGCGCCGACGATGTGCGGAGTGCCGGCTTCGAACCGGCCCGGGGGCGGGGCGAAGGTCGATCCTTCGAAGGTGACGCGCTCGATCATCGCGCCGCCGCCCTGCCACGGAGTCATGGCTTCGAGCAGCGCCGCCTTGCCAAAGAGCGCGCCGATTCCGGTCGGGCCGTAAAGCTTGTGGCCCGAGAAAGCGTAGAAATCGCAGTCGAGTGCGGCGACGTCGACCGCGAGGCGTGGGGCAGCCTGGCAACCGTCGAGCAGGAGCAGTGC
>JALYIX010000192.1 GCA_030775565.1 Pseudomonadota bacterium
CGGCAAGATCGGGCTGTTCGGCGGCGCGGGCGTCGGCAAGACCGTGCTGATTCAGGAGCTGATCAACAACATCGCCAAGGGCCATGGCGGCACCAGCGTCTTCGCCGGGGTCGGCGAGCGCACCCGCGAGGGCAACGACCTGTATCACGAGATGATCGATGCCGGCGTCATCAAGCTGGGCGAGAATGGCTCCACCGAAGGTTCCAAAGTGGCGCTGGTCTATGGCCAGATGAACGAGCCGCCGGGTGCGCGCGCCCGCGTCGCGCTGTCGGGGTTGACCAACGCCGAATACTTCCGCGACGTCGAGGGGCAGGACGTGCTGTTCTTCGTCGACAACATCTTCCGCTTTACCCAGGCCGGCTCCGAAGTTTCGGCGCTGCTCGGGCGCATCCCTAGCGCCGTCGGTTACCAGCCGACGCTCGCCACCGACATGGGCCAGCTGCAGGAGCGCATCACCTCGACGAACAAGGGCTCGATCACCTCGATCCAGGCGATCTACGTGCCCGCCGACGACCTCACAGACCCGGCGCCCGCCACATCGTTCGCGCACTTGGACGCGACGACGACGCTCTCCCGCTCGATCGCCGAGCTCGGCATCTATCCCGCCGTCGACCCGCTCGACTCGACCAGCCGCGTCCTCGAACCGCGCACCGTCGGCGAGGAGCATTACGCTGTCGCGCGCTCGGTTCAGGAAGTGCTGCAGAAGTACAAGTCGCTACAGGACATCATCGCCATTCTCGGCATGGACGAGCTGTCCGAGGACGACAAGCTCGTCGTCAGCCGCGCCCGCAAGGTCCAGCGCTTCCTCAGCCAGCCGTTCCACGTCGCCGAGATCTTCACCGGCTCGCCCGGTGTGTTCGTCAACGTCGCCGATACGATCAAGGGCTTCAAGGGCATCGTCGCGGGCGAGTATGATTACTTGCCGGAGGCGGCGTTCTACATGGTCGGCACGATCGAGGACGCGGTCGCCAAGGGCCAGCGGCTGGCGGCGGACGCGGCATAGATGGCCGACCTGCTCCACTTCGAACTCGTCTCGCCTGAACGCCTGCTGCGGTCGGGTGAAGTCTTCATGGTCGTCGTTCCCGGCACCGAGGGCGACTTCGGCGTGCTGACCGGCCACGCGCCGTTGATGTCGACCATCCGCCCCGGCGCGATCCAGGTTTTCCCGACCGGCTTCGGCGACGTGCCCGAGCGCATCTTCATCGACGGCGGCTTTGCCGAGGTCGGCGCGAACGGGCTGACCATCCTCGCCGAAAGCGCGGTGCCCGTCGGCGAGATCGACGTCGAGGCGACCGCGACGCACCTCGCCGAGGCGCGCGAGGCACTGCGGACCGCCAATGGCGAAGCGGCGGTCAAGACCGCGGCGGCGCAGGTGGCGCGCTACGAAGCGATGCAGACCGCATCGGTCAATTAGACATCTGTGCCAGTTACTGTAGGTTTCGGTTAACCGGTTGCGCCGCGCCACATTTCGGGTGCGGAGCTGCCCAATGCCGAGGGGAAGTGGCCGGATGAGCGGGTGGACGCTTGAAGCTATCGACTGGGACGCGGTCGTGCCCGGTGCCGTCGACGCCGATCTGCTCGCGGTCGTCAAGACTGCGGCGCTGGTGGAGGCGAACGCGGCGGACTATGTCGCCTATCTCAGCGACGTGTTCGCCGACGACGACGCTTTCCTGAGCGCCATCCGAACCTGGGGCGTCGAAGAGGAGCAGCATGGTGCCGCACTCGGTCGCTGGGCCGAGCTCGCCGATCCGGGTTTCGACTTCGCCGCGGCACTGGCGGCGTTCCGCGCCGGCTTTCGGATCCCGCAGGGCGTATCGCACTCGATTCGTGGGTCGCGCACTGGCGAGCTGGTGGCGCGGCAAGTCGTCGAGACCGGCACGTCGTCCTTCTATTCGGCGATCAAGGATGCCACCGACGAGCCGGTGCTGCGGTCGATCGCCGGGCATATCGCGGCCGACGAGTTCATGCACTACCGGCTGTTTGCCCGCCATTTCGTGCGCTATCAGGCGAGCCAGCCGCTGGCGTTAAGCACCCGCCTGCATGTCGCGGCGACGCGGTTTGCCGAGGCCGAGGACGACGAGCTCGGTTGGGCATGGTTCGCCGCCAACGTGCTGCCGGGCGCGCCGGATGCAGCGTACGAATCGCGCTATTCGAGCGAGTACGGCCGCCGGGCGCTGCAGCTGTACCGGCGACCGCACATCGACAATGCGGTCCGCATGATCTTGCGCGCGGTGGCGCTGCGGCCGAACGGGGCGCTGTTCAAGCTGACCGCCGCGGCGATCTGGCGAATGATCCGCTGGCGCGCGTCGTCGATGGCGAAGGCGGCTTAGGCCCTTACCGCCTTCGCAGTATAACATACCACGCGCCGCCACCGCCATGCCGTGGATGTGCCGGGCGGAGCGCGGCGATGTACGGTCGCAGGTTGCTGTCCTGCAGCCAGTCCCGCAGGCTGGCGCGGATCACCCCGCGCGGGCGATTGCCCGAGCTGCACCCGTAGCGCTCATCCTCATCGCCCGGCCGCGCGCCCT
>JALYIX010000193.1 GCA_030775565.1 Pseudomonadota bacterium
TCGCAGCACAGCCAATATTTGAACAGCAGCACCCCGTCGTCGACCAGCTTCGTCTCGAACGCGGGGACTTTCTTGAGAAAATCCTCGACCGCTTCGGGGGGGGTGAAGCCCATCACCTGCTCGACCGGCTGCCTGATACCAAGATCGAAGAAGTGCTGCCGGTGTTCGACGCGCTGAGCGGCGAACCACGCACCGAGCATTACGGGATCATCGACCCGCTGCCCGCCTGGCCCGCCAAGAAGAAGGATTGATCACACCGCGATTTCCGCTATAGGCCCGCCTCGCAGCAAGTTCGCTTGCCGCAGCCGTCCGAGACAGTTGCTGGGGCTTGCCCCTTAATTTGCAGCCGAGGCGGGGACAGGAATTTGAAGCGGCACCTCGCCGCTCGTGCGTTGCGAACATGCGGCGCCTCGATCCAGCCCCTCACGGACATTTGCTCCCATCGTGGCTTGCCGCGGTGGGTTTTCGAAGTGGTCCGGCGTTCGCGTCGGATCGAACGTAAGGAGTTGGCATGGATCGTTCTGAAAAGGCCGATCTGGTAGCCGAGCTGAAGAGTGTCTTCACCGAGACGAGCGTGGTGGTCATCACCCGCAATCTCGGCCTGACGGTGGCCCAGTCCACCGACTTGCGCCTGAAGATGCGCGATGCCGGCGCCCAGTTCAAAGTCGCCAAGAACAAGCTTGCCCAGATCGCCCTCGAGGGCACGCGCTACGGCTCGATCAGCGACATGCTGACCGGCCCGACCGCGCTCTCCACCTCTAGCGACCCCGTCGCGTCCGCCAAGATCGCGGTCGAGTTCGCGAAGACCAACGACAAGTTGGAAATCGTCGGCGGGGCAATGGGCGACACGCTGCTCGACGCTAACGGGATCAAGGCACTCGCCGCGCTCCCGTCGCTCGACGAGCTTCGCGCCAAGATGATCGGGCTCATTCAGGCCCCGGCGAGCAAGATCGCTCGTACGGTCGCCGAGCCCGGAGCCATGCTGGCGCGCGTGTTCGGGGCCTATGCGGCCCGCGACGCGGCTTGATTTTTCGCATCCGTTATTACGCAACGCACATGGGGCTGAGCCCCGCCAAGGAGTATTCAAATGGCTGACATTAACTCGCTGGTCGACCAGCTTTCGGCGCTTACCGTTCTCGAGGCAGCCGACCTCGCCAAGGCGCTCGAAGAGAAGTGGGGCGTTTCCGCCGCCGCTGCTGTCGCTGCCGCTCCGGCCGCTGCCGCCGCTGGCCCGGCCGCTGAAGAGCAGACCGAGTTCGACGTGATCCTCACCGGCGACGGTGGCAAGAAGATCAACGTCATCAAGGAAGTCCGCGCGATCACGCAGCTTGGCCTCGGCGAAGCCAAGGCGCTGGTCGAAGGCGCTCCGAAGGCGATCAAGGAAGGCGTCAACAAGGAAGAGGCCGAGAAGATCAAGAAGCAGATCGAGGAAGCCGGCGGCACCGTCGAACTCAAGTAAGCTTCGATATCAGTTTTGCGGCTGTCTTGAAGCAGTCGTGATCGGGAAGGGCGGCTCGGCAACGGGTCGCCCTTTTCCGTATGCTGTTCGTTTCGTTCAAGGAACAGCAATCGGGCCGAGGCGTATATGCCTGAGGGAAAGCTGGCGCGGCAACGTGTCGTGCCCTACCCTGCCCGCCGCGAGACGCCATTCGGCTAGCTTGCCACGACGCCCGGAGCCGAATGAACGCGCCTTCCCAACCTCGCCCGTTGCCCGACGTGCCAAGCCGCGAGACGCTGTTTGCGCCCTATCAGTTCGAGGCGCTGCGCGACGATCCGCGCCTGACGTCGCTGACCGACTTTGCGGCCCAGTTGTGCGGCGCGCCGACCGCGCTCGTCAGCCTGGTCGAGGATCATCGCCAGATCTTCCTTGCCCGGACCGGGTTCGACGCGCCCGAACCGGCGGTCGAGAATAGCTTCTGCGCGCAAGCGATGCAGCACGACGCGCTGATGGTCGTCCTCGACGCCTCGACCGATCCGCGCTTTTCCAGCAATCCGCTGGTCACCGGCGATCCTGGGATCCGCTTCTATGCCGGCGCGCCGCTGCGCACCGCCGAGGGGGCGCCGCTCGGTTCCTTGTGCGTCATCGACACCGTCGCGCATGCCGAACTGACCGCGCTCCAGCTCCAGGGACTGGAGACGATGGCGCAGGCGGTGATGACGCTGTTCGAGGCCAATCGCGGGCTGATCGCCAAGGAGGTTGAAACCAGCACCGCGCGCAGCGAGCGCGACGAGCGGGCGCAGCGTTTCGTGACGCTCGCCGACACCA
>JALYIX010000194.1 GCA_030775565.1 Pseudomonadota bacterium
GGTCTCCCCCTCAACCGCCACCCGATTGCGGCCAAGGCGCGCGCCGCGAAGCTCGAGGTCATCGGCGACATCGAGCTGTTCGCGCGGGCACGGGCGGAGCTTCCGCCGCACAAGGTCGTCGGGATCACCGGCACCAACGGCAAGTCGACCACCACCGCGCTGGTCCACCACATCCTCCAGACGGCGGGCGTGCCGAGCCTGATGGGCGGCAACATCGGCCTGCCCATCTTGTCGCAGGACCCGCTGCCCAAAGGCGGGGTCTATGTGCTCGAACTGTCGAGCTACCAGATCGACCTGACCCAGAGCCTCGACTGCGACGTCGCGGTGCTGCTCAACATCACGCCCGATCACCTCGATCGGTATGATGGGTTTGAGCATTATGCAGCGTCGAAAGCGCGGCTGTTCGAGATGCAGTCGCCGGGCCACGGCGCAGCTTGGGATTGCCACGACGAGGTAGCGGATCTCGTGAGCGTTGGAGCGGGACTGATCAAGCATCGGAACGACGACGTGCTCGAATATGACGGATCAGAGCCGTTGGACCAATCGGCTTGGCCGACCCTTCAGGGTCCGCACAATCTTCAAAACGCGTGGGGAGCTTTGTCGGTCACTCATTTGCTTCGAACCGTCGCCCATATGCACAATGTCAGCGAAGCGGCGGAAGGTCTAGCCCTCCGCACCTACCCCGGCCTCCCCCATCGCATGGAGCGGATCCGCGAGAAGGACGGAGTCCTGTTCGTCAACGACAGCAAGGCGACCAACGCCACTGCCACCGCCCCCGCGCTCGCCGCCTTCCCCGCGATCCGTTGGATCTGCGGTGGGCAGGCCAAGTCGCACAATCTCGACGAATGTGCGCCCTTCTTCAGGAACGTCCGCGAGGCCTATACCATCGGCGAGGCATCGGACCTGTTCGCCCGCCTCCTCGCGCCGCACATCAAAGTCGCCGAATGCGGCGACCTCGCCCACGCGGTGCTCCGCGCCGCCAATGACGCGCAGCCAGGGGAGACCGTTCTGCTGTCCCCGGCCTGCGCCAGTTTCGATCAATTCACCGATTTCGAGGCGCGCGGGGATGCGTTTCGCAGGCTAGTGGGGGCGTTATGAACGGCATCATCGCGAGCACGATCAAGGCGAAGAATTTCGTCGATCCCAACCGTTACGGCCGCTCGGACCGCTCGGCGATGGGCCGCTGGTTCTGGGAAATCGACCGCGTCCTCCTCCTGCTCGTCGCGGTGCTGATCGGGATCGGGCTGGTCGCCGTCGCCGCCGCGTCGCCCGCCGTCGCGCAGCGCTATTCCGGCGGCACCGTCACGGTCGGCGCGCTGCACTATTTCTATCGCCAACTGCTGTGGCTCGCGATCTCGCTCCCGGTGATGATCATCGTCTCGATGATGCCGCGCGAGCGGGCGCGGCGACTGGCGCTGGTCGGCGCCTTTCTGTGCCTCGTCGCGTTGGTCTTCGTGCCGATCGTCGGCCCCGAAGTGAATGGCGCGCGCCGCTGGATTGGGGTCGGGATCGGCCAGTTCCAGCCGTCCGAATTCCTCAAGCCCTTCTTCGTTGTCGCGCTCGCCTGGTTGTTGTCCCTGCGCGAAGGCGACAAGAGCCTGCCCGTCTTCCCCTTGAGCGCGATCCTGACCGGCGCCATCGCCGTCATGCTGATGAAGCAGCCCGACTTCGGCTCGACGATCATCTTCGCCAGCGTGTGGGTCGCGATGCTCGCGCTCGGCGGGGTCAAGCTTCGTACGCTCGGCATCCTCGCCGCCGGCGCCGTGGTCGCCGTGATCCTCGCTTACCTGTTCTATTCGGTCGCGACGACGCGCATCAACGCCTTCCTGTTCGGCGAGGGCGACACCTTCCAGGTCGACAATGCCATGCGCACGCTCACCGCCGGCGGGTTGTTCGGGATGGGGCCCGGCGGCGGCACCCGCAAGTTCGGGCTGCCCGAGCCGCATACCGATTATATCTTCTCGGTCATCGGCGAGGAGTTCGGGCTCATTGCCTGCATCGTCGTCGCCTCGCTCTACCTCGCAATCGTCGCCCGCGTGCTGGTCAAATTGCTCGACGAGGAGAATACCTTCGCAATCCTCGCCGCCGCCGGGCTCGTCATCGAATTCGGGCTGCAGGCGCTGATCAACATGGCGGTCAACGTCCAGCTTGCGCCATCGAAGGGCATGACGCTGCCGTTCATCAGCTATGGCGGCTCGTCGATGCTGGCGCTGTCGATCGACATGGGATTGCTGCTCGCCTTCACTCGCCGAAATCCCTATCTCGCGCGCTCTCCCTATGTCGTGAAATGGAGCGGCGATTGCCTTCCGGCCTGATGATCTTCCTCGCCGCCGGCGGGACCGGCGGGCATATGGTCCCGGCCCACGCGCTGGCCGGCGAGCTGCGCGGGCGGGGCCATGCGGTGAAGCTCGTGACCGACGAGCGGGGACGCAAGATTCCGGGCCTGTTCGAGGGGATCGAGACTCACGTCCTGCCCGCCGGAAGGCTCGGCGGCGGGCCCCTCGGCTGGCTCAAGGCGGGGCGCGCGGTGCTCGCCGGTCGGCGACTTGCCAAGGCGCTTTACCGCGAGGCGGGCGCTAAGGCGGTGGTCGGGTTCGGCGGCTATCCCGCCTTTCCGGCGCTGCTCGCGGCGAGTTCGGCGCGCATTCCGACCATCCTTCACGAACAGAATGCGCTGCTCGGCCGGGTCAACCGACTGCTCGCCGGCGACGCCCGCGCGATCGCCACCGCCTACGCCAGGGTCGAGCGATTGAAGCCCGCCTATGAGGACAAGGTCGTGCTGGTCGGCAACCCGGTGCGGCCAAGCGTTGCCCGGCTCGGCGAAATGCCCTTCCCGCCGTTCGACGACTATGCTCCGCTCAAGATCTTGGTGACCGGCGGAAGCCAGGGCGCAAGCGTGCTGGGCAAGGTCGTCCCGGCCGGACTCGGTGCGCTGTCGCCGTCGCTTCGCATGCGGCTCCAGGTCGTCCAGCAATGCCGGCCCGACGACATCGAGCAGGTCCGTGAGGCTTATCGCTCGCTCGGCATCCCGGCCGAATTGATGACCTATATCGGCGACATGCCCGACAAGCTTGCCGACGCGCATCTGGTCATTGCGCGGGCCGGCGCCTCGACCATCGCCGAGCTGACCGCGGCGGGGCGGCCGGCGATCCTCGTCCCGCTGCCCAGCGCGGCGGACGATCACCAGACGGTCAATGCGCGCGAAATGGCGGCGGCCGGCGGCGCGCGGATGATCCATCAAGCGGACTTCACACCCGAAACGTTCGCCCGCCAGATCGAGGCGCTCGCCGCCGATCCGCAGGCGCTCGCCAACGCCGCCTCGCGCTCGCTGTCGGTCGGCCGCCCGCACGCCGCACGCGACCTCGC
>JALYIX010000195.1 GCA_030775565.1 Pseudomonadota bacterium
TCGGTCGAGCCGACCCCCTTGCCGCCACGACTGTCGCGTTTCGACGTCCCCGAGCTTGCGCAGGACGCATCATATTTCGCTGCGTCGGCAAGGATCGCAAGCTTCTCACGGGTGTCGAGCTGGGCCATGGTTCCTGATATGTTCCAGGTGGCACGGAGTCCAGCCAAACTTGTCAGTTCATTGGATAAAAATGGCCCGACTAGTGTCCACAACCGTCACCGGAGCGTAGCCCATTCACGCGGGCAGCGGTTCGGCTTCCTCATGCGCCGTCATCCGGTTCGCGACGATCAGCTTGAACAGGATGAAGGCGACCAGTCCGACCGCAGCGCTGGCGACATGGAGTAACCAGAAGGTCGGCGTCGCCATGCTCGAATAAAGTCCACCGATCTTGCCCACCGCCGCATTGGCCAGGAAGAAGGCGAGGTAATAGAGCCCGATGACGGTCGAATTGATCGACTTGGGCGCGACCTTCGAGAAGAGCGCGAGGCTGACCGGAAGGATGTGGGCAAAGCCGATCGAATTGGTGAGGTGGAACATGAACGGCCAGAACAGCCCGATCTTCCCGCCTGCCGGCTGTGACCAAGCCGCGATGACGAGGCACATGCCGGCGGCCATCGAAAAGAGGCTGCCGATGATCATCTTCGACATCTCGTCGGGTTCGGCGCGGCGGACGCTCCACCACTTCCAGAATGCGGCGACCGCGACGAGCATCGAAAAGCTCAGCGCCGCGTCGAGCGTGATGAGCCAGCTTGTCGGCCAGGTCGTGCCGAAGAAGGTCAGCTGGAAATGCTCGTCGCCCCACACGAGATAGGCGTTGAAGATCTCCTGGTTGGTCAGGAGCGAAATGCCGAGCAGGGGGATGAGGACGATCAGCGCGATCACCCGGCCCCATTCGGCGCGCGTCAGTTTCGCGCGCGGGGTCGCCGTGGCCTTGCGCTCGACCTGGTCGTCGGCGGGCAGCCAGCGCGCGCCAGACAGATAGATGATCAGGCCGAGGACCATCACGACCCCGGCCGCGCCGAAGCCCCAGTGCCAGCCGACCTTTTCCCCAAGGGTTCCCGAGACGAGCGGGGCAATGATCACGCTGACGTTGATCGCGATGTAGAAGATCTGGAAGGCCATCGCCCGGCGCAGGTCGCTCGGGCCGTAGAGCGCGCCGACCTGGCTGGCGATATTGCCCTTGAACAGCCCGACGCCGATCACCAGCGCAAGCAGCGCGACGAGGAAGCTGCCTTCGAAGGCCATCAGGAAATGACCGAGCGCCATGATGACGCCGCCGGCGATCAGTGTCGCCTTTCGTCCCAGCAGCTTGTCGGCAATGATCCCGCCGAGGATCGGCGTCGCGTAAACCAGCGACGTATAGGTGCCGAAAATCGCCGAGGCGAGCGGCTGTCCCGAGAGGCCCGGAAAGAACGTCGCGGTGAACCAGCCAAGTCCGGCGACATGGTCGACGTGGCCGGGAAGCAGCAAATATTTGACCATGTAGAGCACGAGCAGTGTCTGCATGGAGTAGTAGGAAAACCGCTCGCAGCCTTCGGTGAAGGCAAGATAGCCTAGGCCCTTGGGATGGCCGAGGAAGGCGCGGTCGCCCGGGGCCTCGCGTTCGAAATCGGGGGTTGCGTCGGAAATGCTCATCGGTCGACGCTAGCGATATATTCCTCCGACACCAGCCCCGGGGACCCGCTCGCCCACGCCGCGGCCCCGCTGTTCAAGGCTTGCCTCATCGGGCGGAGCGGTCGGCGAAAGCGCCTATTTGCTGGGCGCAGTGTCGCTGTTGACGTCGCTCGCCCGCGCGCTGGCGGCGTCTTGCATCTCCTGCAGCGCGCAACCGGTGTAACCGGCCGGGCCGACCGCCGAACAGCTCTGCGGGCCGGTCAGGCCTTGCCGGCTGAAGACCCGTGACTGGTTGACCCAGCTGTTGCGCTTCTGGGGCGAGCCACTCGAGCGCAGCTTCGGCGGAATGCGGAAGCGCTCGGTTTCGGGGCGATGGGTACAGACGAAAATCTCGCCATCGGTCGAGCGCGGACAGGGATCGGTGCCGTAGACGATGATCTCGGACTGCGCCTTCTGCGCCAGCGCGGGCGCGGCATCAATCGCCGCGGTGCCGGCGAGCAACGCAACGCCTGCGGCGAGAGTGGGAAGGGCTTTCATGCTTCGTCCTTTCGAGAGGAACAACGGCCGGGCTGCGGCTGTGGTTGCGTCAAATGCGTTTCGACAGCGTGATCGCCGCGCGACAACCGAGGCGGATCGCCGCGGTCAGCAGCGGGTAACCCGCGGCGTCGGCGGCACCATTGTCGCGCGCAGTATCACGGTGCTCGAGCTCCTCGGCCTGGAAGTCGAGGATGTCCGCGGCAAGTTCTGGATCGCGGTCACCAAGCTCGGCAAGCTGGTCGGCATAATGCTTGTCGATCTCGGTCTCGACGGCTTCGGTACACGCCATCGCCGCCTGTTCCGACATCAGCGCCGTCGCCGCGCCCAAGGCAAAGCCGGCGACGTCCCACAGCGGCTGGAGCAGCGTCGGCCGGACCTTGCGTTCGGCCATGAGCGCGTTGAAGCGCTTTAAGTGGCGCTCCTCCTGGCTCGCCATCCGCGCCACCAGGTGCGAAGCGGGACTGCCGCGACCGAGCACGGCGAGCTGGCCGGCGTAGATGCGGGTCGCGCCATATTCGCCCGCCTGATCGACCCGCAGCATCGCCGCGGTATCGGGAGCGGACGTGCCCGGGGTCCAGCGGGTCACGCCGCGTGACGCCGAGCTAGCAGCAATCCGACGAGGATCGCCGAGGGCAGCGAAATAAGGGCGTTCCACGCGGCGAGCGAGAGGCCGAGGAAACGCCACTGGACCTGGTCGCACTGGATCAGCGGCACTTTCATGATCTGGTTCAGCAGCTCCTGCGGGGACGAGCCGCTGGCCATCGTCGAGCAGGAGGTGAAGCCCTTGAAGACATGGGCTTCGACGCCGGCATGATAAACGCCGATCACGCCCGAAACGCCGATCGCCACGGCTGCCAGGGCGACCAGTACGCGCGCGTTGCGGCTGTCGGCCGCGAACAGGAAGGCTGCTCCGGCGAGGATAATCGCCGCGGCATGCGGATAGCGTTGCCACCAGCACATCTCACACGGCCACAGTCCGCCGACATATTGCGAGACGAGCGCGCCGCCGAGCAGGCCCAGCGGGACGGCCAAGGCGAGCCATCTTGCGATTGTCGCGCACGACGCGTGACGGACCAGCGGCGGCGACAGAGGAAAGGCTGCCTCGTTCATGCTAGCGCGATGCGACCTTGGGCTTTGCCGCGATCGGCCCGGCCAACCGCTTGAGCGTCTTGAGCGCGTAATCGAGCTGGAAATCCTTCACGCCCTGCGTCTTCAACTGCTCCGCCGTGGCCGTGAAGCGCGGGTCGGCAGTGGTGTCGCTTTCAAGCAGCGCGTCATCGACCTTGGACTGGCCGAGCAGATGCTTGCGCAGATCTGCCTCGCGCAGCCGCGGGCGATCCTTATAGTCCGGGTCGCTGAGCTGCGGAACGACGATGTCGGGATCGATCCCGCCGGCCTGAACCGAGCGACCCGACGGAGTGTAATAGCGCGCGGTGGTCAGGCGAAGGACCGACGCCGCGCTCATCGGCATGACGGTCTGGACGCTGCCCTTGCCGAAGCTGCGCTCGCCCATGACGAGGGCGCGGCGCTGGTCCTGAAGCGCACCGGCAACGATTTCGGCCGCAGACGCGGTACCGGCATCGACCAGCACGATCACCGGCAGACCGTGCGCGAGGTCGCCGGGGTGGGCGTAGAAACGTTCGATGTCGGTCTTCTCGCGGCCCCGCTCCGAGACGATCTCGCCATGATCGAGGAAGGCGTCGCTCACCGATACGGCCTGGTCGAGCAGCCCGCCCGGGTTGGAGCGCAGGTCGACGACATAGCCGAGCGGGCGCCCGCCCGTCGCGACGTCGATCGACTTCAGCGCCGATTCGGTGGCCGAGCCGGTCTGCGCCGAGAAGCCGTTGATGTTGATGTAGCCGATATTGTCCTTGACCTCCCACTTGACCGGCTTGAGCTGGATCTTCTCGCGGACCAGCGTGACGTCGAATGGCTTGTCGCGCCCGGGACGAACGATCGTCAGGCGGACCTTGGTGCCGGGCTCACCGCGCATTTTCTCGACTGCCTCGTCGAGCGTCGAGCCATAAAGGAGCTCGCCATCGAGATGGGTGATATAGTCGCCCGACTTCAGCCCCGCGCGCCAGGCGGGCGTGTCCTGTGTCGGCGTGACGATTTTGACCGCCCCGTCTTCGGCCCCGACGGTGATCCCCAGCCCGCCATAATTGCCGTCGGTGGTCGCCTTGGTCTGCTGGAAGTCGGCGCCCTCGGCATAGGCCGAATGGGGGTCGAGCGCGGCCAGCATTCCGTCGATCGCGCCCTTGATCAGGACATGGTCGTCGACCTTGTCGACATAGGACGAACGGACCCGTTGGAAGACGCTCATAAACGTCTCCAGCTCCTTGTACGTGTCGGCGTCGGCGGCGGCGAGACTGCTCGTCGTTGCCGGAACGAGGGCCAGCGCGCCGACCAGGGCGAGCGGGGGGAGAAGCTTGGCGAAGCGCATCGAACACCTTTGTCGCGAGTACAGGCGGACCGACTCTAGCGGCCTTTGGAACGATTGGACAGCATCGCAGATGAAGCAGCGATGAAGGCCGGCGATACAATTTGACCGCCATGCGATAGCTCGACCTCGACTGGGCCGAGCGCCCGGCCAAGCGGGTCGCCGCGGCGCACGGTCGCGCCTTTGGCCAGCGTCGTGCCCGCGCCGACGATCAGGCTCAACCAGCCGCCGCCATGGTCGATGATCACGACGCCATCCGATCTCCGGTAG
>JALYIX010000196.1 GCA_030775565.1 Pseudomonadota bacterium
CACGCCACGAGCCGCGACGTCACTCCAGTCGAACTGCTCGATCACAGCATCATCTTTTCGATCGGCATGACCAGGATTGCCGAGGCGCCGGCCGCCTTCAACCGCTCGAGCGTCTCCCAGAAGACCGATTCCTGGCACACCGCCTGGACCGCATAATGGCCCGGACGGCCGGCGAGCGGGATGACCGTCGGGGCTTCGGCGCCGGGCAGGATGCGGGCGATTTCGGCAAGCGCAGCCTCGGCCGCATTGAGCACGATATATTTCGACTCGGCGGTGGCGATGACGCCGTTGATGCGCGTCATCAGCGCGGTCGCGCGCTCGGCCAGGGCCGGGGCGACGGGCTTCAAGGTGCGCACCAGCACCGCTTCGCTGTCGAACACGGTTTCGACCGCGGCCAGCCCGTTCGCTTCGAGCGTCGCGCCGGTCGAGACGAGGTCGCACACGAACCGGGCGATGCCGAGGCGCGGGGCGAGCTCGACCGCGCCCTTCATCGTCACGATCTCGGCCTCGATCCCGCGCTCGGCGAGGAAGCGCTGGGTCAGGCGCGGGTAGCTGGTCGCGATGCGCTGTCCGGCGAGCAGCCCGGTCTCGTAGGCCATCCCTTCGGGGGCGGCGATCTTGAGGCTGCAGCGGCCGAAGCCCAGCGTCGCGACGGTCTCGAACCGCGGACCGCCATAGCCAAGCGCATATTCCTCGAGCACATTCTGGCCGCAGATGCCGAGCTCGCACACCCCGTCGCCGACGAAGGTCGGGATGTCGTCGTCGCGGACGAACATGAGGTCGAGCGGGAAATTTTCGGCGCGCGCGGTGAGCGCATTCTTGGCGCCCTGAACGCGGAGGCCCGCGCCCTTGAGCAGGTCGCGGCTCTGGTCGCTGAGGCGGCCCGATTTCTGGATGGCGATGTGGAGGCGGGTGCGGTCGGTCACTTGGACTCTTTCAAACGGTCGAGGAGGAGGCGGTATCCGCCGTTCTGCTCCTCCTTGAGGAAGCGGGCGACGCGGACGATGGTGGTCGTGCTGACCCCGGTCGCGTCGTGGATGTCGCGGTAGGTCAGCCTGCCCTCGTCGAGCAGTTTGGCGACCTGCCAGCGTTCGGCCAGCGTGCGGATTTCGGCCGGGGTGCAGAGGTCGCGAAGCACGGCGCGGACTTCGCCCGCATCGGCCAGCGAGGCAAGCGCGACGGCGAGCTCCGCGGCGGGAGGGAAGGGGTCGGTCGAGGGCATTGTTACAGCGTGATAGAACAATGCTACAAATGGCGCAAGCCCTGTCTGGCTAGTTCGGCCAGCCCTGCTCCAAAAACCGCGTCGCAAAGGCGCAGTGGAGGGCGACGCCGCGGGCAAGCGCGCTCTCGTCGACGAGCATCTTCGAATTGTGGATCGGGGGCCGCGCGAACGGGTCGCCGTCGGGCGGCGCCACCCCCAGAATGGCCATCGCGCCGGGCAGTTTCTCGAGCACGAAGGCGAAATCCTCCCCGCCCATGATCGGCGCGGGGATGGGCAGATAGGCAGCCTCGCCGAACAGTTCGGCGGTGCAGGCGCGGACCAGCGCGACCGCGCGGGGATCGTTGATGGTCGCGGGATAGCCCGGCTCGACATGGGGTTCGGCGCTGCACTCATGCGCCTCGGCGACCTTGCCGACGATCCGCTCGAACGCGGCGCGGGCCTCGCTGCGGGTCTTGTCCGACAGGGTGCGTAGCGTCCCGACCAGCCTGACCTCGTCGGGGATGATGTTGTGCGCGCTGCCCGCGTTCAGCTGGGTGATCGAGAGGATCGCGGGGTCGGTGAAGGTCGTTCGGCGGGCGATCCACGACTGCAACGCGAGGACGATCTCGCACGCCACGGGGATCGGGTCGCGCGCATCATGGGGCATCGCCGCATGGCCGCCCTTGCCGCGGATCGTGGCGGTGAGGAGGTCGGTCGCGGCAAGCAGCGCCCCTTCGCGGCAGGCGATCATTCCGCCCGGCACGTTGGGAAAGATGTGCATCGCGAACGCCGCCTCGGGGGTCGGGTCGTCGAGCAGCCCTTCCTCGATCATGTGCCGCGCGCCGGCCATGCCTTCCTCGCCCGGCTGGAACATGAACAGGACGGTGCCGGCAATCGCATCGCGGCGGGCGCTGAGGATGCGCGCGGCGCCGGCGAGCATGGCCGAGTGGGTGTCGTGGCCGCAGGCGTGCATGTGGCCGGTCGAGCTACTGGCGAAATCGAGCCCGGTTTCCTCGTGGATCGGGAGCGCGTCCATGTCGCCGCGCAGGAGCACGGTGCGGCCCGGTCGTTCCCCGTCGAGGCGCGCGACGAAGCCCGATGTGCTCACCGAGTCGCGAATCGTCAGTGGCAGTCCGGCGAGCGCCGCCTTGAGTTTCTGGGTGGTGCGCACGCAGTCGAGCCCAAGCTCGGGATCGGCATGAATCGCGCGGCGCAGGGCAATGGTCGCGTACTGCTCGGCGGCGGCAGCTTGGGTCCAGTCGGTCTGATCCAGGGTCATCGGGCCAAGGTGCGGCGATTGCCGGGCGGGCGCAAGCGGGTCGGCTAGTGCGCCGGGCCCTTGGCCGGGGGGACGAAGCTGGTGTGGCGGCGGATGACGCGCCAGGCGTCGCCGTCGCGCAGCCAGACGTCGGTCAGGAGCACGCGCTCGTCGATGCACTGGTGCATGAAGCGCACCTTCCAGCAGGCGTCGATCGTGCCGATCAGCGTGCGCTCGTCGCCGACCGCCTCGATGACGCTGAACTCGACCTCGGCAATGTCCATCCCGCCGAGTGCGCCGATCCAGTGATCGAGGTCGATTGAAATCGCCTCCCCCGTTGGGCGCACCCCGACCAGCTTGAAATCGGGATGGATCAGGCGGTGGAGCGCGGCCTCGTCCTTGGCCAGCAACGCCGCCCGCCACTCGCCTTCGAGGCCCCGCAGGATGGCCGTCTTATCGTCCACGAAACGCTATTCTCATCATGGGGTTGATCCTGACCGCGACGTCGGCCACTCCTATCCACTGGGTCAAGGTGTGAATAGGGGGCGAATATGTCAGACGACAAGCCAGCGGCAGAAGTCGACGTCACGAAGGAATGGCGCGCGACGCACGGCCAGGCGGCCGCCGCAACGCGCCTGCGCATCTTTGCCGGGATTGCCTGGGTGGTCGCGATCGGCGGCGAGATCTTCGGCATCGTCCTGTTGCGCCAGCACAAGTTCGACCATGGCAATTTGCCGCTGCTGCTTGGCATCCTCGTCGGGGTCGCGATCTTCGCCATTGCCGGCAGCCTGATGTGGAAGGCCGCCAACAAGCAGGATCCGGCGCGCGAATCCGATCCGGCGAAATTCTTCTTCCAGAACCAGCTTGGCGCGATCATTACGCTGATCGCATTCCTGCCGCTGATCGTCCTGATCTTCATGGACAAGGACATGGACCCCAAGAACAAGAAGATCGCCGGCGGGGTCGGGGCCGTGCTGGCGGTGGCGGCGACGCTGATCGGAGTCAGCTGGAAGCCGCCGTCGGTCGAGCAATATACCAAGGACATGAACAGCTGCGCGGCGCAGATCAACGCCGGCCAGCCGACCACCGCCTGCTCGCCGAAGTCGCCGCCCAGGCGCAGGACATCGCGCGCGACAGCAAGGCGGTGGCCGAAGCGACCAAGGACGCCGCGCATCCCGCCGGCCAGGACGTGGTCTACTGGATCGCGCCCGAAGGCGGCGCCAAGAAGTCGGCGACAGCGCACGTCTTCCACATCTGCCAGGGGGTCAGCCCGCTGCGCGGCAAGACGGTAAACCATGGCTCGGTGACGCAGGCTTATGCCGAGAACGCCACGCGCATCACCAAGCAGATCCCGATGGAGCAATCGCAGTGCGGGCTGGCGAGTGGCGCGAGTGCGGCGAGTGCCAAGACCGCGAGCCAGCCCGCGGGCTGAACAAGGCTTCAGGTCAAGTCAGCGGCGCCTGCCCCCACAACAC
>JALYIX010000197.1 GCA_030775565.1 Pseudomonadota bacterium
GTTCACTACACCTGCGCCGGCGGGGGCTTCGGCCAGTCGGTGATCACGCTCGTCACGCCGCGCTCGATCAAGGTCGATACGCAGGGCATCTCGGGCGACGGGCCGTTCGCTTATGATCTTTACGCGCGTCGCGCCGGCAACTGTCGCCCGCGTTAAGCGCCTGTTTACCATGCTTCGTTTAGCAGGATCGGGTGCCCGTCTGGCACGCTTTCCTCCCAACGGGCGCTAGCCCGACCTGGGCCGCCCCGCTCCCTTTGCGTGGCGGCCCTATTTTTGTGTGCGCTTGGTTCGCCAGCCTGTACCAGCCCGCATCCCCACCCGGCCAACCCGATCAGTTTACCGTGTGGGTTGGCCGGGTTGGGGTGCGGGCTGGTTCCGTTCTCGGAAAAAAACGCTAAAGGCGCGGCCATGCTTTATTTCACGATCAAGGCGGCGCTGTCGGGGCTGATCGCGGCCGCCGTGTCGGAGATCGCCCGTCGCTATCCCGGCTGGGGCGGGCTGGTCGCCTCGCTGCCGCTGACCTCGCTGATGGCGATGCTGTGGCTGTGGCGCGACACCGGCGACGCGGGCAAGGTCGCGAGCCTGGCGTCGGGGGCGATGTGGTTCATCCTGCCCTCGCTGCCGCTGTTCCTGATCATCCCCTGGCTGATCCGCTCGGGCTGGGGCTTCTGGGCCTCGCTCGGCGCCGGGGTGGCGATCACGCTGGCGCTTTATGCCGCCTTCTTCTGGCTTGCCCCGCGGGTCGGGATCGCGCTGTGACCAGGCGCGCGGTGGTGCTGCTGTCGGGCGGGCTCGATTCGATGGTCTGCGCCGCGCTGGCCCGCGAACAGGGCTTCGCGGTGCTTGCGCTGACCGTCGACTATGGCCAGCGCCACCGCGTCGAACTCGATGCCGCGCGGGCGATCGCGGCCGAGCTCGCCGAGCGCCATATCATCCTGCCGATCGACCTCACCGCGTTCGGCGGATCGGCGCTGACCGCCGATATCGACGTCCCCAAGGCGGGGCTCGAGGAGGGGATACCGGTGACCTATGTCCCCGCGCGCAACACCGTCTTCCTCAGCCTGGCACTGGCGTGGGCCGAAGCGGCGGGCGCGCGCGACCTGTTCGTCGGGGTCAACGCGCTCGACTATTCGGGCTACCCGGATTGCCGTCCCGAATTCATCGCGGCGTTCGAAGCGCTGGCCAATCAGGCGACCAAGGCCGGGGTCGAGGGTGACCGGTTCACCCTCCACGCGCCCCTCCAGTACATGACCAAGGCCGACATCGCGCGCGAGGCGGCGCGGCTCGGGCTCGACGCCGGGATGAGCCATAGCTGCTATGATCCGGCGGAGGATGGCGGCGCGTGCGGCCTGTGCGATGCGTGCCGGCTCCGCGCCAAGGGCTTCGCCGAGGCCGGGCTCGCCGACCCGACGCGCTACGCGTCTTCATGAGAGGGGTCGGCGCGTGACCTACGCGGTCAAGGAAGCCTTCCTGACGCTTCAGGGCGAAGGGGTGCAGGCCGGCAGCCGCGCGGTGTTCCTTCGCTTTGCCGGGTGCAACCTGTGGTCGGGGCGCGAGCAGGACCGCGGTGCCGCGGTGTGCCGCTTCTGCGACACCGATTTCGTCGGGACCGATGGCGCTGGCGGTGGCAAGTTCGCCGATGCCGGGGACCTCGCCGGAGCGGTCGAGGCGCTGTGGGGCGCGGGGCGCGAGCGGCGGCTGGTGGTCGTCACCGGGGGCGAGCCGATGCTCCAGTTCGACGCTCCCCTGCTGGCGGCGCTCCACGAGCGCGGCTTTCGCGTGGCGATGGAAAGCAACGGCACGATAACCGCCGAGCCGCGGCCCGACTGGCTGTGCATCAGTCCCAAGGCGGGAAGCGACGTGGTGCAGCGCTCAGGCGACGAATTGAAGCTGGTGTGGCCGCAGGACGGGCTCGATCTCGACGCGCTGGAACGCTGGGACTTCGCGCATCATCTCATCCAGCCGATGGACGGTCCCGACCGCGCCAAGGCGCTCGAGGCGTCGATCGCGCTCGTCATGGCCCGACCCAAGTGGCGGCTGACGCTTCAGGCGCACAAGATCGTCGGGCTTGCCTAGCGCAGGCACTTGGCCTTGATCGCGCCGTCCCGATCGTAGCAATTGTCGGGCAGGCGGATCTCGGGCAGCGGGACATAGAGACCGCGAACCCCCCAGAGCGGATCGCCGACGAAGATCAGGCTGTTGCGCAACGCGCGCATGTTGGCCTGCGCGAAGGCCAGCATCCCGCCGCGGGGGACGAAGCGCAACTCTTTGCCGACGAGCGAGGCCTCGTGGCAGAAGCCGCGCTGGGCATAGAGCGTCGACCAGCCGTTGTAGCTGCGCGTGTCATATTGATTGAGCGCCTGCATCGCCGCGCGGCCGAGGGGGACGGCCTTGCCCGGTTTGGCGGGCGCCGCGCCACCGACGGCGGTGCGCGCGAAATAGCTGGTGATCGCCTGGTACGCGGCGGCCAGCTCGGCGCGGTGATCGACCAGCATCGCGTTGTAATTGTCGGTCGTGTCGAGAAACGCCGAGTGCGAGCATTGCAGCGCGGCGACGTTGAGACCCGAGCGCAGGCTCCACAGGAGCGCCGCCGACTGCTCGTCGGGCGTGGCGCCGGCGAGCGGCAGGCCGAGGCCCGGCTCACTGCCGACAACGGGCTCCCCGGTGAAGACCGGCGGCACGATATAGGTTTGCGCCGAAGCACCGGCGGCCAGCGCGAAAGCCGCCGCGCTGAGCGCGAATGACGAAAGTTTGCGGATCAACGGTCGAACCCTTCGAGACGAGGACGGCCGTTCGCGCGGGCGGCCCTTGAAGCGGTCGAGCCTAGGCGATTGGCCCCCCGTGACAAGAGCAAAGCGGTGCAAAAAAAAGGGGCCACCGGACGAACCGGTGGCCCCTTGATCTTCGACCGACCGCTGCCAGGCAGCGGCGGGCGACCAGCTTCCCGCCGACGCGCAAGGCGCCGACGGATGCGATTACATCGCGTTGTTGGTCGTGGTCGTGGTCGTGTTGGTGGTGGTGGTGTTCGCCATCATGTTGGTGTCGGCGGCCATGTTGCCACCCATGTTCGACGAAGCATCAACCGCCGTCGTGTCGTTGACGGTAACATTCTCGGTGGTCATGTTGGTGTCGACCGCCGTGGTGTTGTTCGCGGCGTCCTTGCTGCTGCAAGCAGACACCGCCAGGGCCGCACCAGCGACCAAGATCAGAGCACGCATTCAGAAACTCCCTTGATTATCAGATCTGGATCGGAGGACCCCCGCTTCCCAAATCGAAACCGACAATAGTCGAAAAGCGCCACGCGCCTCAAGCATCTTTACGAAAGCTGCTCAAAACCGCCGAAAATTGAGAAAATTCGGCCTTCAAGGCGGTGTCGAGGGCCGCCATCGAGGCCGGCTGGCCGAGCGCGGCAAGGCTCGTCACGCCAAATTCGCTGATGCCGCACGGGACGATCCCGCCGAAATGCGCAAGGTCGGGGGCGACGTTAATCGAAAAGCCGTGCAGCGTGACCCAGCGCTTCACCCGCACCCCGATCGCGGCGATCTTGGCCTCGCCCGCGCCCGATCCCACCCACAGCCCGATTCGTCCCGGTTCGCGCCGCGCGGTGACGTCGAGGCGGGCGAGCGCGGCGATCAGCCAACCCTCGAGGCTGTGGACGAAGTGGCGGATGTCGCGGCCGCGGCGGTCGAGATCGAGCATGACGTAGCCGACGCGCTGGCCGGGCCCGTGATAGGTGAAGCGACCGCCGCGCCCGGCTTCATAGACCGGAAATCGCTGCGGGTTCATCAACTCTGCCGGCGCAGCGCTGGTCCCCGCGGTGAACAGCGGCGGATGCTCGACGAGCCAGATCAGTTCGCGTGCGGTGCCGGCGCGAATCGCAGCGGCCCGTTGTTCCATCGCGGCGAGCGCTGCTGGATAGGGGAGCAGCCCCTCGGCCACGCGCCATTCGGGATATTCCAGGCTCATCGGGCGCTGCTCGGCGATTGCCAGTCCGCGCGCTCGCCCGCATAGGCACGGGTCGGTGCCGAGGAGGATCGCTTGCCCAAATTATCCGTTTCCCAGGCTTGGGATGAAACCGTCGCGTTCGTCACGCGCGAGACGCGGCTGCTGGTCCCGCTTGCCCTTGCCCTCTTGTTCCTGCCGAGCGTGATCACGTCGCTGGCCGCGCCGGGTGGCCGGGCGGACATGAATGATTCGCCGCTCAACCTCGGGCTGTTCTTCCTCGAGCTGGTCGTCGGACTGGTCGGGCAGATCGCGATTGCGCGGCTCGCGCTTGGGCACCGCGAACCGCTCGGCACGATCATCGGCCATGCCGCGCGGCGCACGCCGGCGCTGCTCGGTGCGGCGTTCGTCGTCATGTTCCCGCTGGCGATGGCGTTTGGCGCGACGATCGGCGGGGCTGGATCGATCACCCGGCAGGGCTCGTCGGCGAACCCGGTCGCGGCGATGCTGTTGCTGCTGGCGATCACGCTCCTGCTGGTCGCGCTGGTCATCGTCCTTGCCCGCTTCCTGCTGACCACTGCCGCTGCCGCGGTCGAGCCAGGCGGTCCGCTGCGGCTGCTCCGGCGCGGGTTCGAGCTGACGCGCGGGCATGCGCTGCGGC
>JALYIX010000198.1 GCA_030775565.1 Pseudomonadota bacterium
ATGATGTACATGACCTTCGCGTCGATCTTCATCGCCCAGGCCTATGGCATCAACCTCGGCATCGGCCAGGAAATTACCATGCTGCTGGTGCTGATGATCACCTCAAAGGGCATGGCGGGCGTTCCCCGCGCAAGCCTCGTCGTCATCGCCGCGACGCTGTCGATGTTCCACATCCCCGAAGCCGGGCTGCTTCTCATCCTCGCGGTCGACCACTTCCTCGACATGGGCCGCTCGGCGACCAACGTCGTCGGCAACGCGGTCGCCGCCGTGCTCGTCGCCGGCTGGGAGGGGGAACTCGACCCCGAACGCCCGGTCGATCTCGAGCCGCCCCACGCGCCGGTTCATGCAGCGCCCTTGGCGCCCGGGAGCGAACCCGGCGCCTGACCGGGAAAACAGAAATGAGCCTCTTCAACGGGTTGCCTTCGATCGCGGGATCACATGCAGAATTGCGTTGACAAGCGTGAACATAACGGGAACATTGGCGGCATAGAGCGGTTTATATGGCCAAATCGGAACGAAATGACTCGTCCGGGGTTGGCACCGCTACAAAGGGAGAACGCCCGTGATCGCTGCCCTCGCCACTGCTGCTTTTCTGACCGCCGGCTGGGCCGCGCTGTACAGCCTCGTCGCGGGTGCCGACGACAGCGGAGCGAAGATCCTCGCCGCGCTGAAGGGCAAGTCCTTCGCATCGCGCGAGCCCGTTGCGCTTCGTCCGGTCACCGTGCGCTTCGCCTCGCGCGCGCCGACCCCCCGGACACGTGGCGTCAGGGCCGAAGTGGAGTGGCGCGCCGCCGCTTGACGCGGGCGTAGCTGAACAGGCTCAGCGGCACGCTGACGAGATAGGCGAGCGAGACGAGCAACAGCGTAATCCACGGTTCGTTGATCAGCGCCGCGGCGACGATCGCAACCCCGGCAAGCGCCACCACCCGCCAACTCTTGCGAATCCGGAACGAGGTCCAGCTGTAAGTCGGGATGGCCGAAATCATCAGCACCGCGATGAACAGCGTCCATGGCATCACCAGCCGCCAGTCGCGGAACATGTCGTTGTTCGTGATCAACCACAAATAGATCGGCGCGAATGCCAGCCCCGCCCCGGCCGGCGCGGGCACGCCGGTGTTGAACCCCGCCGACTTGTGCGGCTGAAGGTCGGCATCGATCCGCGAATTGAACCGCGCCAGTCGAAGCGCACACGACACCGCCAGCGCCAGCGCCACGGTCCAGCCGAACTTGGGCGCGCTTCTCAGCGACCATTGAAACAGGATCAGCGCCGGCGCCGTACCGAAGCCGATATTGTCGCACAGGCTGTCAAGTTCGGCGCCGAACTTGCTGTTGGCCTTGAGCATTCGGGCGATCCGCCCGTCGAGCCCGTCGAGCACGCCGGCGACGACGATCGCGATCATCGCCTTTTCCCAGTCTTGGGCGAAGGCATAGCGGATAGCGGTCAATCCGGCGCACAGCGCAAGCACGGTCACCGCGTTGGGGATGAAGGCGCGCAGCGGCAGCCCGCGGCCCTCGGCCTCGCTCACTGGCTCGCGCCCGTCAGCATCCGCGTCGTTCCGAGCGTCGCCAGCACCGTCTCGCCGGCGATGGTCCGCTGGCCGAGCAGCACCTGCGGCGATGTCCCCTCGGGCAGATAGACATCGACCCGGCTGCCGAAGCGGATCAGCCCGATGCGCTCGCCCGCGGCGACACTGTCGCCTTCCTTGACGAACGCCATGATCCGCCGTGCGACCAGCCCGGCGATCTGGGTAAAGCCAATCGACACCCCATCATCGCGCGTGACGAGGAAATGTTGGCGCTCATTATCCTCGCTCGCCTTGTCGAGGTCGGCGTTCAAGAACTTGCCCGGCACATAGGCCACCCGCGCGATCCGCCCCGAAATCGGCGAGCGGTTGATGTGCACATCGAACACCGACATGAAGATCGACACGCGGGTGAACGTCCCGCTCATTTGCCCGGCAAGCTCGGGCGGCGCGGGCACCGGCACGATCATCGTGATCAGCCCATCGGCCGGCGCGACGACCAGCGAAGGATCCTGCGGCGTCGTCCGGATCGGATCGCGGAAGAAAGCCGCTACCCAGATCGTCACCATCACCAGCAGCCAGCCGACGAAATGGCTGACCCCGCCATAGATGATCAGCGTGATCACCGCCGCGATCAGGGTGAATTTGCGGCCCTCGGGATGGACCGAGGGGAAGCGCCACTTGACTGCGGTCAACTGGCTGTCGGGGTTCATAATCTCTGGCATTGTCTTCCCCTACAGGCCGGCGTGCACAGCGACAACCTTCGGGTCCGCACAACGTTGCCTAACCCCGCCTCGCCGCTTAAGGCCCGCCCGAACAGCTATCGCTACAGGACACGACCATGGCCAAGATCAAGGTGAAAACCCCGCTCGTCGAGCTCGACGGCGACGAGATGACGCGGATCATCTGGCAGTGGATCCGCGAGCGGTTGATCCTCCCCTATCTCGACGTCGACCTCGTCTATTTCGACCTCGGCATGGAGCATCGCGACGCGACCGACGACAAGGTCACCGTCGAGAGCGCCGAGGCGATCAAGAAGTACGGGGTGGGCGTCAAATGCGCGACGATCACCCCCGACGAAGCGCGCGTCGAGGAATTCCACCTCAAGCAGATGTGGAAGTCGCCCAACGGCACGATCCGCAACATCTTGGGCGGGGTGGTCTTCCGCGAACCGATCGTGATCAGCAACATCCCGCGCCTGATCCCCGGCTGGACCGACCCGATCGTCATCGGCCGCCATGCTTACGGCGACCAGTATAAGGCGACCGACTTCCTCATCCCCGGCAAGGGCACGCTGACCATGAAGTTCGTCGGCGACGACGGCCAGGTGATCGAAAAGGAGGTGTTCCAATACCCCGGTTCGGGCGTCGCCATGGGCATGTACAACCTCGACGAGTCGATCCGCGACTTCGCCCGCGCCTCGCTGAACTATGGCCTCAATCTCGGCTGGCCGGTGTACCTCAGCACCAAGAACACCATCCTCAAGTCCTATGACGGCCGCTTCAAGGACATCTTCCAGGAGGTGTTCGACAGCGAATTCAAGGACTCCTTCGCCAAGGCTGGGATCGAATATCAGCATCGCCTGATCGACGACATGGTGGCCAGTGCGCTCAAGTGGAGCGGCAAGTTCGTCTGGGCGTGCAAGAATTACGACGGCGACGTCCAGTCCGACCAGGTCGCGCAGGGCTTCGGCTCATTGGGCCTGATGACCTCGGTGCTGATGACCCTCGACGGCAAGACGATCGAGGCCGAGGCCGCGCACGGCACCGTCACCCGCCACTACCGCATGCACCAGGCGGGCAAGGCGACCTCGACCAACCCGATCGCCTCGATCTTCGCCTGGACCGGCGGCCTAAAATACCGCGGCAAGTTCGACGACACCCCCGAGGTGATCAAATTCGCCGAGACGCTCGAGCGGGTCTGCATCGAGACCGTCGGGGAAGGCAAGATGACCAAGGACCTCGCAATCCTCATCGGCCCCGACCAGGCGTGGATGACCACCGAGCAATTCTTCGAAGCAATCCGCCTCAACCTCGAGAAGGCCATGGCCGCCTGATCGCATCGTCCCGGCGAATGCCGGGACGATGCCAATGGCTCACTGCTTCGTAAGGGCACTCGCCTTGTGCGCTGCCTTCCCGCCGCTCTTGTCGCTTTCGACCAGATATTCGGGATTGTCGGGCGACGCGGCGACCTTGTGGCCCTTGATCGTCATCGGCTTGGTCAGCTTCCTCACCACCTTGCCGGTCGTGACCGCCCGCGCTGTCCCAGGCGACCTTGTCGCCGACCTTCATTGATTTCATCACCTGCAATCCTTTCCAGCCCCTCCTGCCGCAGCGGGAGGGGCGTGGCACTCAGGCCATTAGGAAGCCGTCCTTGTTGACCAGGCTCGTGATATGCTTGTTTTGCTCGGCGCTAATTTCGGCCTTGAACCGCGGGAAGACTTCATCCTCTTCCATCCGCGCATGGCGCGCGACCGATGTGCGGAACTCGCGCACCGTTTCCAGCCATTGCGGGCTGTCGGTCGCCATCTCGCCCAGTTTGAACAAATAGGTCTTGACCTCGCCATGCTCCTTTTCGAGCAAATCGGCATCGGCCTTCTCGTTCGCCTCGCGCAGCGCCGGATAGACCACCATTTCCTCTTCATGCGCATGCTTGTCGAGGGCATGGGTGAGCTTGGTCAGCAGCATGCCGCGCTTGATCTTCTGGGTCTCGTCGGTCGCCAGCATGTTGTCGAAGATCGCCAGCGTCATCTTGTGCTCGGCGGCAAGCACTTCGTCCCAGTCGCCCGCCGTGCCCGACATGCCCTGGACGATGAGCTTGCGGCCAAGATTGGCGGCGACCACCACGGCGGCGCCGGCGACGGCGGCACTCAGCAACGCGCCGGTCGTGGTCCCGCCCCAGTCGAACAGCCCGCCCGACTTGCCCTTCCCGCTGCGGCTCGCACGGCGCTTTTTGGAAGCAAATTCGCCGTCCGCGTTGCGCGGTTGATTGCGGGTGGAATCGGTACGCGTTGCCATCAACTGTCCTCCGTTGGGGTTCGCTCGTCTAAACCCGCGGAAGCCGTGCGACGTTCCCCCTAACCGACGTTGGTCGACGCGTCGGAAGGGGCGTTCGTCGGTGGCGTTGGCGGCTCAGCGGGCCCGGGGTCGGGCTGCGGAGGTTCCGCCGCAACGGGCTCGGCGACCGGCGCCGGCTGGTCGACATCGGGCGCAGGCGGCGGCGGCGCCTTGGTCTCATATTCGCTCCCGGGCAGCGGCCGCCTCCCCTTGCGCTGGACCGGGCGCGCCTTGGGTGCGACGACCTTGGCGCCGGCATAGACACAGGCATCGAGCCCATCGCGCGCGACCGTCCCGATCCGGCTGGCGATGATGCCGCCATAGCGCCGCGTGAAGCCGACCGGGGCGACCGCGCCGCGCTTCTTTGGCAGCGGCAGGACCGCCGCGATCCGCGCCGCCTCGATCGCACTCATCGCCGACGCATCATGCCCGAAATAGCGTTCCGACCCGGCGTTAACGCCATAAGTACCAAGCCCGGTCTCGGCGAGGTTGAGATAGACCTCCATGATCCGCCGCTTGCCCCACAGCTGCTCGATCAGGAAGGTGAACCACGCCTCCGCGCCTTTGCGCGCATAGCCGCCGCCCTGCCACAGGAAGGCATTCTTCGCCGCCTGCTGGCTGATCGTCGACCCGCCGCGAATGCGTCCGCCCGAGGCATTGCGCTTGGCCGCATCCTCGATCGCCTTGAAATCGAAGCCGGAATGGGAACAGAATTTTCCATCCTCGGCCGCGATCGCCGCGCGGACCATGTCGCGATCGATCGCCGAAATCGGCATCCACGCGCGTTCCGCCCCGCGCCCGGCGACAATATCCGAGACCATCGTCGCGGTGATCGGCGGGTTTACGAAGCGATAGGCCAGCACCCACAGGATAGTGACCAGCACCAGGCCGAATACGAGCTTGACGACAAAGCCGAACAGCCGCCGCAGGCCCCCGCCGCCCGCCCGTTTGCGCTTGTATTTCGGGATGCTGCTCTTGGGTCGCCTGGCCATCGCCGCCGACTAGCGCGCCGCTGCAAGCAGCGCCAGCGCCCCCGGGTCCTTCGCGCGATAGGCCAGCGTCGCTTCCGCTTCCCCCCGCGTGCCTTTGATATCGCCCTTCGCGAGCAAGGCCGCCGCCACGTCGCGGCGCACCGGATAATACCAGGCAGGCGGGTCGGAAAAGGCGCTGAACTCGGGATTTTCCTGCAACTCGGCCCCCGCCCGGAACGCCGCCTCGGCCTCGCCGAACCTTTTCTCCATCATCGCCGCGCGCCCCGTCAGCACATCGCGCGCGATGAAGATCATCTGCTGCGCCTGGGTCGACCCATCGTCCTTGTCGAGCCTGCCCGGCACCGCGCGGATCGCCGCAGCCTCGGCCCGCACCGCCGTCGCATCGCCCTTCCGCGCAAACGCCTCGCCGCGCGCGTAATGCCACCCCGCAAGAAGAAACGGCAGCTTCGGCGCCGGCAGGGCAAGGACCTCGGCGGGCTCGGCGAAGCGCGCCATCGCCGCGTAACCGAGGACCGACAGCAATTGCATGAACGGCGATGCCTTCGCCTGGGCCTGCGCTCGCATCACCAGCGGTCGCCCGAGAAACAGCGCAGTCTTCGCATCCCCCGCCTCGAGCGCCCCGCCGAGCCCGAACGTCACATTATGCGCGTGATAGGGCAGCCCCCACACCCCGTCGGGCGCGGGCAGACCCAGCCGCTTGGCATTCTCCACCCCCAGCTCGACCGCGCGCATGTTGGCGTTGGCCGCGTCCTGGTAGCGCCCGACCCAATAATAGGTGTGGCTCGGCATGTGGACGAGGTGCGACGCGCGCGGTGCCAGCGCGGCGAGCCGGTCGGCATAGGGCTCGGCGTTCGCCGGCACCCCCGCGATCTCGCTCGCATGAATGTAGAAATGGATCGCCGGGGTAAAATCGGGCCGCCGCGCCAGCACCCGCTCGAGCAGCGGCATCGCCAGCTCGGCGTTGAGCTTGTCGTCGTCGGGACCCTCCGAATGGGTCATCAGCCACGCGTCAGCCGCGATCACCGATAGTTCGTCATCGTCCGGATAGCGCCCGGCGAGTGCCCCCATCGCCTTGGCGAAGTTGAGGTCTCCCGGCTTGCCCCCGCCGCCGTCATGATAACGCAGCTGGAGCGCGTGGATCAGCGCCCGTTCGCGCTCGGTGCCATGGGTAGCCGCGAGGTCAGCCGCCTTGTCGGCCTGCTTGAGCAATTCGGCCACCTCGGCCTGATCCTTGCCGAAATTGATCGTCGGACCGTTCGCCCATGCCTGACCCCACAGGCACATCGCGCAATTGGGATCGAGCCGCACCGCCTCACCCATCGCCTCGACCGCGGCCTTGTGCGCGAAGGCGTGCGCCAGTTGCATGCCATTGTCGAAAAAAGCCTGCGCCGCCGGGACGCTCGTCGTGATCGGAAAGCCGCCACCGCCATAGCCGGGCATCAGCGTCGGAATTTTCGGGGCGGCCATGTCGCCATGCGACATCATCGAAGCACCGCCATGCGCCGTCGCTGGAGTGACAGCGCGCCGGGCCGCAACCTCTTGACGGGCCGCAAAGGCGATCGAGTGCACCGGGATCAGCGCGCTCGCAATCAGTCCCGCCAAGCCCGCGACCATGACTTTTGTCATCATCTTCCCCCTCTTCCGCTGCCCCCGGCCCACTCGCCTGCTCAACCAGGCTAATGCGCCTCCGCCGCGTCCGCCACCATCGCGATCAGCGACCTACAAGGCGCGGCAGTACCAGCAGTTGAGCGCGAACCGGTAATCGGCGAACGACCCGCCCGGGCACTCGACCGGCCGCACTTCGTGCCGCGCCCATGACGGAAACAACAGGAGGCTGTTCTGCTCGGGGGGAAGGTCGACGAACCCGCCCGGCGAATCGTCCGCCACGCCAAACCGGAAGAGGCGCAGCGCGCCCCCGGCAAAGCGCTTGGGCTCGCGATGGAAATAATAGACCGCACTGATCATCCGATCTTCGCCCGGATGGTTGCCGAGCGGTCGGCGATCGGGCCCTACGGGAATGTCGAGATGCGGCGCGTAAAAGGCGCCGTCGCCATAGGCGGTCAGCTCAAGCTCGAGCGAGCGCGGTTCGGGGCCGCTGCTCCCGGCGGCGTGCATCGCCGCAGGGAGTGCGGCAAGCAGGCGCGTCCGCAATTGCTGCTCAAGCGGACCAATAGCGCGCAATTTCAACGCGACCCGGGTCACCGCGTCGAGTTTTGCAGCCCCGTCCTCGCCGCGCGGTTTGACCATCGCCGGGGTGAAGTGCTGCTCCTGGCCAAGCACCCAGCTCAGCAAGGCGTCGCGCTCCTCGGGGGGGAGGAAATCGCCTAGTCGGCCGTGAGGTGGCAGTGGTCCCATCATGTCGCTCCCTACCTCCTTCCAACGTCGCCGCAACGCAAGGCCTGCCGGCGCTTGCCAGCGCGCCCCTTGCCGCACCGCGACCCGCCATTTACATCGCGCGGCCATGACCTCCACCAACGACATCCGCCGCTCCTTCCTCGACTATTTCGAAGGGCAGGGTCACGCGCGGGTGCCGTCGGCGCCGCTCGTCCCGCACAATGACCCGACGCTGATGTTCGTCAACGCCGGGATGGTGCCGTTCAAGAATGTCTTCACCGGGCTGGAAACGCGGCCCTATGTCACCGCGACGAGCAGCCAGAAGTGCGTACGCGCCGGGGGCAAGCATAACGATCTCGACAATGTCGGCTACACCGCGCGCCACCATACCTTCTTTGAAATGCTCGGGAATTTTTCGTTCGGCGACTATTTCAAGGAGCAGGCGATCACCCACGCCTGGACCCTCCTCACGCGCGAGTGGGGACTCGATCCCGACCGGCTGACCGCCACCGTCTACCACACCGACGACGAGGCCGCGGACCTGTGGAAGCGCATCGCGGGCCTTCCCGACAGCCGCATCATCCGCATCGCCACCAAGGATAATTTCTGGGCGATGGGCGACGATGGGCCTTCGGGCCCCTGTTCGGAAATCTTCTACGACCATGGCGACCACATCCCCGGCGGCCCCCCGGGAAGCGCCGACGAAGACGGCGACCGCTTCGTCGAGATCTGGAACCTCGTCTTCATGCAATATGAGCAGCAGGGCGGCGAGATCGTCTCCAACCTGCCAAGGCCGTCGATCGACACCGGCATGGGCCTCGAGCGAATCGCCGCGGTGATGCAGGGGGTCCATGACAATTACGACACCGACACGTTCAAGGCGCTGATCGCCCAGTCCGAGGCCCTGACTCATACCAACGCCAAGGGCGCCGTCCAAGCGAGCCACCGCGTCATTGCCGACCATCTGCGCGCTTCGGGCTTCCTCATCGCCGACGGGGTGCTTCCGTCGAGCGAGGGCCGCGGCTACGTCCTGCGCCGGATCATGCGGCGCGCGATGCGCCACGCCCAGCTGCTCGGCGCCGCCGAACCGCTGATGCACCGCCTCGTCCCTGCGCTCGTCGCCGAAATGGGCGCCGCCTATCCCGACCTCGTGCGCGCCCAGCCCGCGATCGAGGCGACGCTCGCGCAGGAGGAAGTCCAGTTCCGCCGCACGCTGGTCAACGGCTTGCGCCTGCTCGACGACGCCACCGCCGGCATGGCGCCGGGCGACACCCTCCCCGGCGAGACCGCGTTCAAGCTCTACGACACCTTCGGCTTCCCCTACGACCTGACCGAGGATGCGCTGCGAGCGCGCTCGCTGCACGTCGACCGCGCCGGCTTCGACCAGTCGATGGCCGCGCAAAAGGCCGCCGCGCGCGCCGCCTGGAAGGGTTCGGGCGAGCGCGCTTCGGACGACCTCTGGTTCGACCTCGTCGAGGAGCATGGTCCGACCGAATTCACCGGCTATTCGAGCCACGAAGGCGAAGGCATCGTCCTCGCGCTGGTCAGGGACGGCGTGCGGGTCGTCGAGGCCGGCGAGGGCGACGAAGTCACGCTGATCCTCAACCAGACCCCCTTTTATGGCGAGAGTGGCGGCCAGGTCGGCGACGCCGGGCAGTTGCGCGCGCTGAACGGCTTCACTGCAATCGTCTCGGATACGTCGAAGCCGCTCGGCAAGCTCAACGCCTTGCGCGCCGAGATCGCGGTCGGCTCGGTCAAGGTCGGCGACACGCTCCACCAGTCGGTCGACGTCGAGCGGCGCGCCCAGGTCCGCGCCAACCATAGTGCCACCCACCTGCTCCACGCCGCGCTCCGCCACCGGCTCGGCGGGCACGTCACCCAGAAGGGCAGCCTCGTTGCCGCCGACCGGCTGCGCTTCGATTTCGCCCATAATATGGCGCTGACCCCGTTGGACATCGCCGCGGTCGAGGCCGAGGTCAACGGGCACATCCGCTACAACCAGCCCGTCACGACGCGCCTGATGACCCCCGACGACGCCATCGCCGCGGGCGCGATGGCGCTGTTCGGCGAGAAGTACGGCGACGAGGTTCGGGTCCTTTCGATGGGCCGGGCCGACGAGTCCGATTATTCGGTCGAGTTGTGCGGTGGTACGCATGTAAGCGCGCTGGGTGATATCGCACTGTTCAAGATCATCTCCGAAAGCGCGGTTTCATCGGGCGTCCGCCGGATCGAGGCACTGACCGGCGAGGCCGCGCGGCTGTGGCTGACCGACCGCGACGCGCGACTGCGCGAAGCGGCGGCGACGCTGAAGGCGAGCCCCGACGAAGTCCCCGCGCGGATCGCCGCTTTGGTCGAGGAACGCCGCCAGCTCGAACGCCAGCTCGCCGATGCCAAGAAGGCGCTGGCGATGGGCGGCGGCGGGGCGAAGGCCGATTCTGGACCTGAGCAGGTCGCGGGCCATGCCTTTCTTGGCCAAGTGGTCGATGGGCTCGACCCCAAGTCGCTCCGCGCCGAGGTCGACGCGATGAAGCAGCGACTGGCGGGCCCCGGGATTGCCGCGTTGATCGCCACCAACGACGGGCGCGCGAGTGTCGCGGTCGGGGTTACGGAGGGGCTGGCCGTGTCGGCTGTCGACCTCGTCAAGGCTGCGGTCGCCGCGCTTGGCGGTCAGGGTGGTGGCGGGCGGCCCGACATGGCCCAGGGCGGCGGGCCCGATGGCGCAAAGGCTGGCGAAGCGCTCGCCGCGATCAAGCAGGCAATCGCGTCGGTGCCGGCCTAGCCGACCAGCGCCAGCTGCGGCGGAGACTGGACCGCGAGTTCGACCGTCCCTTCACCGAGCTGACGCTCGAGCCGCGCGGCGAGGTCGGCGTCGAGGACGAAGTCGCGGCCGAGGAGCAGGCTTGCCTCACGGTCACCCGCGACCGGCACGACGACGCGGACCGTCCCGCTGCTTCCGCGCGCGAGTTCCTTCAGGACCGCAGCGACCTGGCCTGCATCACGCAGGCGGATGGTAAGCTGCAGCCGTGTCTTCTTCGCCAGCCCGTCGAGCGGCACGAAGCGCTTGATCGCCACCCGCGGGACGTCGTCGCCCGGTCGGCGGTCCAACTCGACCGTCATCAATCCGCACTCCCCCGACTTGGCGGCGGCCTCGAGCGCGGCGCAGGGTTCCTCGTCGAACGCAGTCGCGTCGAACTGACCCGACGGATCGGACATCGTCAGCCGCATGTAGCGCTTGCCTCGCGCCGAGGTCGCCCAACGCGCACCTTCGACCAGCGCGGCCATCATGCTTTGCGATCGGCCGCCCTCCGCAGGAGCCGGGAGCGCCGCCAGGTCGGCGAACCGCTTCACCTTGTGTGCGGCGAGGAGGTGGCGCTGGGCGTCGACCGGGTGGGCGGAGAAGTAGAAGCCGAACGAGTCGCGTTCGTTGGCCATGCGCTCGGCCAGCGTCCAGTGGACGTCCTTGGGTAGGCGAATCGGGGCAATGCCGCTGTCCGAGGGCCCGCCGAACAAGCCCCCCTGCCCGCTGTCGCGCTGCTGCGCGGCGCTCGCGGCGTGGGCAAGAATGGTCTCGGCCCCGGCGAACACCGCCGCGCGGTCGGGATTGAGACGGTCGAATGCCCCAGCCCCGGCAAGGCTTTCGAGCTGGCGGCGGTTGAGCAAGCGCGGGTCGATCCGTTCGGCGAAATCGTCGAGGCTCTTGAACGGACCATTGGCCGCGCGCTCGGCGACAAGCGCTTCCATTGCCTTCTCCCCGACTCCCTTCAGCGCGCCCAGTGCATAGCGAACCGCGCCATTTTCGACGCTGTACGAGGCTTCGCTCGCGTTGATGTCGGGGGGCAGGCAGTCGACCCCCGCGCGGCGCATATCGTCGACGAACAAGGCCAGCTTGTCGGTCGTGGCGGTGTCGAAGCTCATCGAGGCGGCGAAGAATTCGGGCCCGTGGTGCGCTTTCAGCCAGGCGGTGTGATAGGCGATCAGCGCATAAGCGGCCGCGTGGCTCTTGTTGAAGCCATAGCCGGCGAACTTGTCGATCAGGTCGAACAGCTCGTTGGCCTTGGGCCGTGCGATCTCGTTCTTCGCCGCGCCGGTGATGAACCGTTCGCGCTGCGAGTCCATCTCGGACTTGATCTTCTTGCCCATTGCCCGGCGGAGGAGATCGGCCTCGCCGAGGCTGTAGCCGGCGAGCACTTGCGCCGCCTGCATGACCTGCTCCTGGTAAACGAAGATCCCGTAGGTTTCCTTGAGCACGCCCTCGAGCATCGGGTGCGGATAAGCGAGCTCGGCGCGGCCGTTCTTGCGGTCGCCAAACATCGGGATGTTGTCCATCGGCCCCGGGCGGTAGAGCGAGACGAGCGCGATGATGTCGCCGAATGCGGTCGGGCGGACGGCAGAGAGGGTGCGACGCATGCCTTCGGATTCGAGCTGGAACACGCCAACGGTGTCGCCGCGCTGGAGGAGGTCGTAGACGGCGGGGTCGTCCCACAGCAGCGCGGCATAATCGACCGACCGGCCGGTCTGGGCGAGGAGGCGCTGGGCTTCCTTGAGCACCGACAGCGTTTTGAGGCCGAGGAAATCGAATTTCACCAGCCCCGCCGCCTCGACATATTTCATGTCAAACTGGGTGACGGGCATGTCCGATCGCGGGTCGCGGTAGAGGGGCACAAGCTCGTCGAGCGCGCGGTCGCCGATGACGACTCCAGCGGCGTGGGTCGAACTGTGGCGCGGTAGCCCTTCGAGCTTCATCGCGAGGTCGAACAGGCGTCTTACGCCATCGTCATTCTTATATTCCTCAGCAAGTTCACTGACGCCGTTAAGCGCGCGCGGAAGGTCCCACGGCTCGGTCGGATGGTTCGGAATGAGTTTAGCGAGCCGATCGACCTGGCCATAGCTCATCTGGAGAACGCGGCCGGTGTCCTTGAGCACCGCGCGCGCTTTCAAACGCCCGAACGTGATGATCTGGGCGACCCGGTCACGACCATATTTGGCCTGGACGTAGCTGATCACCTTGTCGCGGTGGGTTTCGCAGAAATCGATGTCGAAGTCGGGCATCGACACGCGCTCGGGGTTGAGGAACCGTTCGAACAGGAGGTCGAGCGCGAGCGGGTCGAGGTCGGTGATGAGCAGCGCCCAGGCGACGATCGATCCCGCGCCCGACCCGCGGCCCGGGCCGACCGGGATGTCGTTGGCCTTGGCCCACTGGATAAAGTCGGCAACGATCAGGAAGTAGCCCGCGAACCCCATCCGCGTGATGACGTCGAGCTCGAACGCGAGCCGTTCGCGATACGGCGCGGGGTCGATGTCCGTGCCGAGCGCCTTCAGAAAGTCGAGCCTCGCGGCGAGCCCCGTTTCGGCATCGCGCACGAGCTGTTCGTCCTCGTCCTCGCCAAGCCGCGGCAGGATCGGCTTGCGCTGGGGCGCCGCGACCGCGCAGCGTTGGGCGATGACCGATGTGTTGGCGAGCGCTTCGGGCAGGTCGGCGAAGAGAGCCTGCATGTCCGCCGCCGGCTTCATCCAGGCTTGCGGCGAGCTCGTCGGCCGATCATCATTGTCGACATAAGTCGAGTTGGCGATGCACAGCAGCGCGTCGTGCGCGGCGTGAAAGTGCGCCTCGGCGTAGCAGGCGGGATTGGTCGCGACGAGCGGCAGGTCGCGGGCGTAGGCGAGGTCGACAAGGCCGCCCTCGGCGACTTCCTCGACGGCGTCACCGCGGCGGCTGAGTTCGATATAGAGGCGGTCCGGAAACGTCGCCGCGAGCCGCGCGAGATATGCCTCCGCCTTTGCCCGCTGGCCGTCGGCGAGGTGACGCGTCACCGCCCCCTCCCCGCCAGCAGTCAGCGCGATCAGGCCCCCGCTGAGCCCCTCGAGCATCGTAAACGGGACATGCGGTGCTTCGTGGACCGGGCGGTCGAGGTGCGCTGCGGAGACCAGCTTGCACAAATTCCCGTAGCCCGCTTCGTCTTGCGCCAGCAGCACCAGCCAGTCGATCGCCAGCGCGCCCTCTTCGGGCCGGGCAACGGCCAACGTCGCCCCGACGATCGGCTGGACCCCCTCGTCGGTGCATGCGTCGCTGAACGGCATGACTCCATAGAGCCCGTTGCGATCGGTTACCGCGATCGCGGGGAAGCCGAGCCGCGCGGCATGCTTGGCGATCGCCTTGGGCTCGATCGCGCCTTCGAGCATGGTGAAGGACGAGAAGGTGCGCAGCGGCACGTAGGGGGGAACCATCAGCCGACTATGGGATGCCCCAAGCCTGCTGAAAAGCCGTCGTTGCGACTTATCCCCAGCTAACGGTCGCGCGCCATGATGTCGTCGATCTCGCGCATGCGCTCGCGATAGCCGGCGGCGATGCAGCGCGCGTCGGGACAATTGTCGCGGAAACCGTAGAAGCGGTGGGCGGAGGTACGCAGCACGGTCTGCGCCTCGGGCGAGGCGGCGGCATAGGCCTCGCGATATTGCGCGGCCATCTGGCGATCGACCGCGGCAAGACCGGGGTTCCCGCAGATCATGATCTCGCCTTGCGTGCGCGCTCGGGCACAGGGGAAGCTCGGACTGGCGTTCGGTCGCGAAACGACGACTGGCGCGGGTGCGGGTGGCGGTGCGAGCGGCGGTGCGGGGCGATGGACGACAACTGGGGGTGGCGGCGACGGGGACGCTGTCGGGGCAAGCGGATCGGGTAGGACTGGTGGCGGGGCGGTCGGCAAGCGCGCGGTGCTGGCGGTCCGGCCGATCGTCGCCAGCGGCACGACAATCGCGTCGGCATTGGTGAAGGCGAGCACGTCACCGCTGCCGTCGGCCGCAGGCTGGAGTGTGTAGGCGAGGTCGGCCGACAGGCTGGTTCGACCTCCGGCCACCGCGAGCCCCGGGGGCAGATCGATTGCCGCGCTGGCCGAACAGGCGATGCTGCCGAGCCCCTCGTCACGGCTGGTGACCAGCGGCCGCTCGACACGCAGCGCGGCGGCGCTGGCGATGCGGTCGAACAGCGCCGGATCGCTACTGCCGCGGATTTGGGCCGCACGGCGAAACAGTTCGCGCTTGAGCAGGTCATAGGTCGCGGTGGTGGCGC
>JALYIX010000199.1 GCA_030775565.1 Pseudomonadota bacterium
GCGATCAAGTCGGCGGTCGAGCTGTCGGCGCGCTACATCAACGACCGCAAGCTGCCCGACAAGGCGATCGACGTGATCGACGAAGTGGGCGCGATGCAGATGCTGGTGCCCGCGAACAAGCGCAAGAAGACGATCACCACCAAGGAGATCGAACAGGTCATCGCGACGATGGCGCGCATCCCGCCGAAGTCGGTGTCGACCGACGACAAGGCGGCGCTGTCGACGCTGGAGACCGATCTGAAGCGCGTGGTGTTCGGGCAGAATGCGGCGATCGAGAAACTCGCATCGGCGATCAAGCTGGCGCGGGCGGGGCTGCGCGAGCCGGAGAAGCCGATCGGCAACTACCTGTTCACCGGCCCGACCGGCGTCGGCAAGACCGAGGTGGCGAAGCAGCTCGCCTCCATCCTGAGCATCCCGCTCCAGCGGTTCGACATGAGCGAGTATATGGAGCGGCATTCGGTCAGCCGCCTGATCGGTGCGCCGCCCGGCTATGTCGGGTTCGACCAGGGCGGTCTGTTGACCGACGCGGTCGACCAGAACCCGCACTGCGTGCTGTTGCTCGACGAGATCGAGAAGGCGCATCCCGACCTGTTCAACATCTTGTTGCAGGTGATGGATAACGGCCGCCTGACCGACCAGCACGGCAAATCGGTCGATTTCCGCAACGTCATCCTGATCATGACGACGAATGCGGGCGCGAGCGACATGGCGCGCGAGACGGTCGGCTTCGGCAACCTGACGCGCGAGGGCGAGGACGAGCAGGCGGTACAGAAGATGTTCACGCCCGAATTCCGCAACCGATTGGATGCGGTGGTGCCGTTCGGCTACCTCCCGCCCGAGGTCGTCGCGCGGGTCGTGGACAAGTTCATCCTTCAGCTCGAACTCCAGCTGGCGGATCGCAACGTCCACATCAACCTGGACGATGCGGCCAAGAGCTGGCTGACCGAGAAGGGCTATGACAAGCTGTACGGCGCGCGCCCGATGGGCCGCCTGATCCAGGAGAAGATCAAGCAGCCGCTCGCCGAGGAATTGCTGTTCGGCAAGCTGGTTCATGGCGGCGAGGTCACGGTGCGGATGAAGGAGGGCGCCTTGTCCTTCGCGATCGAACCCGCCGCGCCCAAAAAGCCCAAGAAGAAGGGCGGCAAGCCGGAAACGGTCTCCGCCAAGTAGAAGAGACGGGTCACCGGGCGATCGTGGCATCGCCCGGTGGACGGCCTTCGCCACGTTTACCGAAACTTACCGTGCCATCGCCTAAGAACCGCGCATGTTTTCGCGCGGTCCGGTCGTCCGGCTCCTTTCCTGGGTGACGCTGCTCGTCGCCGCGCTGGTCGCCAGCCCGGCGACCGCCGCACCCGTCGCGGTCCGGACCTGCGTGCTGCGCGCGGTTCCGGGCTTGCAGCCACGGGCGTTGTTTGCGCAAGCGGACCGCTTCGATTGCCGGACCCCGCAGCATCATCTGGGCGGCGGCGATTTCTGGGTCCTGTCCAGCGCCTTTCCCCCGGGCGTGGCCGCATTGGACGAGATCGTCGTCGCCAGCGCCTGGCAGAAGCGCGTCGCGGTCCACATCCTCTACGCCGACGGCCAGATCCGGACGGTCCGCTACACGTCGCGGACGACCGGCGCGCATCTGCGGCTGGGGGCGATGATCCACGTCGCGATCCCGCACCGCGCCGCGCCGCCCGTCCGGCTGTTGTGGCATTTCGAAGGCGCGACGAACCTCCGCGGGATCGTGATCGGCGCGACGCTGATCGACCATGCCGAGGGCGTGCGGCGCGAGGTCGTGCTCGCCTGGCTCTATGGCGGGTTCGCGGGGATGGCGATCGCGATGCTGGTCTGCAACCTCGCGCTCTGGGCGGCGCTGCGCCAGTCGTTTCAGCCGGCCTTCTGCCTGCTGATCCTGTGCATCGTCTGCTACGCCGCGACGTCTTCGGGCGCGCTCGGCGAATGGTGGCCCGATCTCGACAATAACGATCGGCTGCGCCTGAACGACCTGCTCATCGGGGCGTCCGGCGCGGCGGTCGTGTGCTTCGCGCGCGCCTTCTTCGAACGCGTGGTGTTCGCGGGATGGCTCGGCCGCGTCAGCACCGCGGTCAGCATCGGCGTATTCGGCAGCGGCGCGACCTATGCGTTGCTCGCGCCCTGGCATGCGCGACTGCTCGACGATCTCGTCTCGGGAAGCTTCGTCGTACTAATGCTGCTCGTGCCGATGATCGTGTGGCGCGCCTGGCGCGTGCACAGCGATTATCTATGGC
>JALYIX010000200.1 GCA_030775565.1 Pseudomonadota bacterium
CGGGAGGGGGAGGGGCCCAGCCTGAAAGGCTGGGAGGGGGTGGGCGCCCGGTATCGGCGTCGGACTACGCTACCGGCCGTGCGCCCACCCCTTGGTCCCCTCCCGCAAGCGGGAGGGGAGGGCACAATTGCTATTCCGCCGCGATCGCGATGCCGTCCTCATCGACCTCGTTGGTCTTGAGCTCGACGTTCAGACCGAGCGAGCGCATTTCCTTGACGAGCACGTTGAAGCTCTCCGGAATGCCGGCCTCGAACGTGTCGTCGCCCTTGACGATCGCCTCATAGACCTTGGTGCGCCCGACCACGTCGTCCGACTTCACCGTCAGCATCTCCTGCAAGGTATAGGCGGCGCCGTACGCCTGCAGCGCCCAGACCTCCATCTCGCCGAAGCGCTGTCCGCCGAACTGCGCCTTGCCGCCCAGCGGCTGCTGGGTGACGAGGCTGTACGGGCCGATCGACCGTGCGTGAATCTTGTCGTCGACCAGATGGTGCAGCTTCAGCATGTAGATGATGCCGACCGTGACCTTGCGATCGAACATGTCGCCGGTACGCCCGTCGAACAGGTCCGACTGACCCGACGGGTCGAGACCCGCCAGTTCCAGCATCTCGAACACGTCGCTTTCGCGCGCGCCGTCGAATACCGGGGTCCCCATCGGGACGCCGGCCTTCAGGTTTTCCGCCAGCTCGACGATCTCGTCGCCGCTGCGGGCGTCGATCTCGGCGAGGTAGTTCGCGCCGTACACCGTCTTCAGCCGATCCTTGACCGCGTCGGGCATCGCGCCCGGCTTGGCGTTCGGGTTGGCCTCGCGCCAATCCTCCAGCTGCTGCGCGATCTGCTGGCCGAGACCGCGCGCGGCCCAGCCCAGATGCGTTTCGAAGATCTGCCCGACGTTCATCCGGCTCGGCACGCCGAGCGGGTTGAGCACCAGGTCGACCGGCGTCCCGTCGGCGAGGAACGGCATGTCCTCCGCCGGCAGGATGCGGCTGATGACGCCTTTGTTGCCGTGACGGCCGGCCATCTTGTCGCCCGGCTGCAGCTTGCGCTTCACCGCAACGAAGACCTTGACCATCTTCAGCACGCCCGGCGGCAGCTCGTCGCCCCGCTCCAGCTTCTCGCGCCGATCGTGGAACTTGTCCGTGATCAGCTTGGCGGCGTCGTCATACTGGACCTTGACCGCTTCCAGGTCGCTCTGCGTTTTGTCGTCGGCGACCGCGAACTTCCACCATTCGTGCCGGTCGACGCCGTCGAGCAGGTCCTGGTCGATGACCGCACCCTTTTTCAGTCCCTTGGGCACTGCGGTGGCGGTCTGGCCGAGCAGCATCTCGCGTAGCCGCGTCCAGGTCGCGCGGTTTAGGATCGACCGCTCGTCGTCCGAATCCTTTTTCAGCCGCTCGATCTCCTCGCGCTCGATCGCCATCGCGCGCTCGTCCTTGTCGATGCCGTGGCGGTTGAAGACGCGCACGTCGACGACCGTCCCGGCAACGCCCGGCGGCAGGCGAAGCGACGTGTCGCGCACGTCGGACGCCTTCTCGCCGAAGATCGCGCGGAGCAGTTTCTCCTCCGGCGTCATCGGCGATTCACCCTTGGGCGTGATCTTGCCCGCCAGGATATCGCCCGGCTCCACTTCGGCGCCGATATAGACGATGCCCGCCTCGTCCAGGTTGCGCAGTGCCTCCTCGCCGACGTTCGGGATGTCGCGGGTGATGTCCTCCGGCCCCAGCTTCGTGTCGCGGGCCATCACTTCGAACTCTTCGATGTGGATCGACGTGAACACGTCGTCCTTCACGATCCGCTCGGAGATGAGGATGGAATCTTCGTAATTATACCCGTTCCACGGCATGAACGCGACCAGCACGTTCCGCCCCAGCGCGAGTTCGCCGAGCTCGGTCGAGGGACCGTCGGCGATGATGTCGCCCTTCTTGACCTGATCGCCCACCTTCACCAGCGGACGCTGGTTGATGGAGGTGTTCTGGTTCGAGCGGTGGTATTTCTTCAAGCGATAGATATCGACGCCGGGCTTGGCCGGATCCATTTCATCCGTGGCGCGGATGACGATACGGGTGGCGTCGACCTGGTCGACCACGCCGGTGCGGCGCGCGCCGATCGCGGCGCCCGAATCGCGGGCGACCACGCCTTCCATGCCGGTGCCGACGAACGGCGCCTCGGAGCGAACGAGCGGCACCGCCTGGCGCTGCATGTTCGACCCCATCAGGGCGCGGTTGGCGTCATCATTCTCCAGGAACGGGATGAGCGAGGCCGCGACCGAGACGAGCTGCTTCGGCGACACGTCCATGAAGTCGACCTTGTCGCGCGGATAGAGCAGCACGTCGCCGGCGTGGCGGCAGACGACGAGGTCTTCCGTGAACCGGTTGTGGCGGTCCATCTGGGCGTTGGCCTGCGCGACGGTGTAGCGGCCTTCTTCCATCGCCGAGAGGTAGATCACCTCGTCGGTGACGCGGCCGTCCTTGAC
>JALYIX010000201.1 GCA_030775565.1 Pseudomonadota bacterium
CCCGGCGGGCGCGCGGCCGAGCTCGGCATCCAGGCGGGCGACCGCGTCGACTGGGCGCGCTGACGCGCGTCGGTTGCGCGGCGGTGCGGAACACGGCAAAGGCACGGCCATGGGTTTGATCGGCAACTTCTTCCGCCCGACGTGGTGGAACGGGGCAAGTTTCGGCACCGCGCTGTTCTCGCGCCGGCATGGCAGCGCGGTCGGCAAGGACGGCCTCGGCAATCTTTATTATCAGCACAAGAAGGACCCGGCGCGGCGCTGGGTGATCTACGAGGGGTCGAACGACGGCAGCCGCGTTCCGCCCGGCTGGCAGGCGTGGCTCAAGGGCACGATCGACCAGCTGCCCGACGACGAACTGCCGCCGCGGCGTCCGTTCGAGCAGCCGCCGCGCGCCAATGCGACCGGGACCTTTGCCGCCTATCGCCCGGGCGGGTCGCTCGGCGGGGCTGGGGTTCGTCCGGCGGCGACAGGCGATTATCAGGCGTGGACCCCGGAATAAGCGTGCACCGCGGGGCGCTCCTTGTCGCCGTCACGGGCGCCTTGCTGGCGAGCGGCTGTGACCGCGCGGGGCACAAGCCCGAGGCGCAGTCGCCGATCGTCGATTCGCGAAAAGGCGCGGTCGTGCAGAATGTCGGCGAGACGCCGATGGCCGAGCGGGTGGCGGTGATCGGCCTGCTCAACAAGCGCAACGGCATCGTCCGCAACCTGACGATGAAGCCGGGCCAGTCGCTGCGCGTGCGCGACGCGATCGTTCGGCTAAGGGCGTGCGAGACGACCGCGCCGTGGGAATCGCCGCCGCTGACGGGGGCGTTCGTCCAGCTCGACGTCGAACAGGTCAACAAGAGCTGGAAGCGGGTGTTCTCGGGCTGGCTCTACAAGGAGAGCCCGTCGCTCAACGTCGTCGAGCATCCGGTCTACGATGTGTGGCCCAAGAGCTGCACGATGAGCTGGCCGGGAGCCCCGGGTGCCCCGGGTGCGCCCGCCAAGGCGCCTGCCGCGGCGGGGACGGGGACTGCGGGACAAGCGGCGAGCAAGCCATCGAGCGCGAAGAAGTCGGGTACCACGGAGGCGGCGGCACCTTCGCCGGCGGCGGTAACGCCCGCCCCCTCGGCCGAGCCCGATGCAAGCGCCGAACCGAGCAATCGCACATAGCGTTCACGAGCGACGGTCACCGCGCCGAGCGAGGCGAGGTGATCGGTGATGAACTGGCAGTCGAGCAAACTGTAGTCACCCACCCTGAGCCGGGCGACGAGCCACGCGAGGGCGACCTTGGAGGCATCGGTTTCGCTGCTGAACATGCTTTCGCCGAAGAAGGCGCCCCCGAGCTTGACCCCGTAGAGCCCCCCGACGAGCTGCCCGTCGAGCCAGGTTTCGATCGAGTGGGCATGGCCGGCGGCATGCAGGCCGAGTGTCGCCCGCTCGATTTGCTGGTTGATCCACGTCTCGCGGCGCTCGGCACAGGCGGCGAGGACGCGACCGAACGCGCGGTCGCGGCTGACCTCGAACCGCCCCGAGCGAACGCGGCGGGCAAGCGATCGCGACAGATGGAAGCGATCGAGCGGCAGGATGGCGCGGCTGCGCGGTTCGACCCAGAAGATTTCCGGGGCACCCCGGCTGTCGGCCATCGGAAAGATGCCCGCGGCGTAGCCGCGCAGCAGGAGGTGAGGCTCGAGCCCGCTCATCGTTCCGCTCCGATCGGCCTGCTCATGACCTCATCCTAACTACTTAGGCGCTCCGAGGGGAGCGAATTGGCGCCGTCTAGCTGAGGTTCAGACAGGGGCGGCCAAGGAACGTTCGCAATCCGCCATCGTTTCCCCGCCGTGACATATGCGCCGCGCCGGGCACGGGGTCCCGCCGCATCGGTCAACACCCGTTGAAACAAGGGAGACAGACATGCACAAGTCAATCATGGCAGCGATGCTGGCCGGATCGGTCGCACTTTCGGGCTGCACGACCTATGGCAATGACCGGACCGCGGGCAATCTTGCGACCGGCGCCGCCTATGGCGCGGCGGGTGGCGCAGCGCTCGGCGCGATCGTTCCCGGCGTCAGCATCGCGGAAGGCGCGCTGGCCGGTGCCGCGATCGGCGGACTGGCCAACGCCGTCTGGGCGGATCGCAACAACGACGGCTATGTCGACGGCTATGTCCAGAATGGCCAATATTATGGCGGGACGCCGCAGGGCTATGATCCGATTTTGCGCCGGGTCGCCACCGGAGCGATCGGCGGTGCTGCGCTCGGCGCGGTCGCCGGTGCGGTGATCCCGGGCGTCAGCGTCCTCACCGGTGCGGCGATCGGTGCCGCGGTCGGCGGGCTCGCCGGTGCGGTCTGGGCCGACAATAACGGCGATGGCCGGGCCGACGGTTATGTCTATAACGGCCAATATTATCCGGGCGCACCGCAAGGCTATCAGCCGACCGGCTATGCCCAGCCGGCGCCCGCTCCGGCGCCCGCCCCCGCCTACACCCCACCCGCGCGTGGCGAACGCGGCTAAGAGGAATGAGCATGAAGGTTGAGCGACGTCATGGTGCCGGTGCCCGCAGGGGCCCGGCAGGAGCTTTTCGCGGCGTCCTGCTTGGTGCAGTCGCGGCGGCGCTCGCCTTCACGCCTGCGGCAAGCTCGGCGCGGACCGCGGCAAGCTATCGTGCCGCGCAGGGCGAGGTTGCGCAGTGGCAATCGCGCGACCAGCGCTCGATCTGGATCAGCGACGGCCAGCTTCGGCCTGAAGCGGGCCAACTGATCGACCTCGTGCGCACCGCCCGGCTCGACGGGCTCGATCCCGATGCCTATCGCATCCGCAATCTCGAGGGTGCGGTCCGTGCCGCGTTCGGCGGCAATCCGCGTGACGTTCAGCGTGCCGACTTCATGCTGTCGCAAACACTTGTTGCTTATGCGCGCGACATGCGTGCCTTCCGGCCGGGGATCATGAAGTTCGCCGATTCGGCGGCGATTCCCCCGGCACCGAGCGCCCAGCTTTTGCTCAATTCGGCAGCGACCGCGCCGTCCCTGTCGGCGTGGCTCGACGCAATGCCGTGGATGCACCCCGTTTATGGCCAGCTGCGCAACGCGATGACGGGGATGCTGGATCCGCGCGAGGCGCAGATCCTGCGGCTCAACATGGACCGCGCGCGCGTGCTTCCCGCGGCGATCCAGCCGGGGCGTTACGTCATGGTCGATGCCGCCGCCGCGCGGCTCTACATGGTCGAGAATGGGGTCGTGAAGGACAGCATGAAGGTGGTCGTCGGGCGGACCGACAATCCGACCCCGATGCTCGCGGGGATGATCCGCTATGCAATCCTCAATCCCTATTGGAATGCGCCGCCCGATCTCGCCGCGACCCGGCTTGCGCCGCATGTCGTCAGCGAAGGCGTCGGTTACCTGGCGCGCGCGCGCTACGAAGTGCTCAGCGACTGGGGCGATCACCCCAAGCGGGTCGATCCCAAGACGATCGACTGGAAGGCCGTGGTCGACGGCAAGATGCCCGATATCCGCATGCGCCAGCTGCCCGGCCCCGACAACAGCATGGGGAAGGTCAAGTTCATGTTCCCCAACGACATGGGGATCTATCTTCACGACACCGACGACAAGAGCCTGTTCTCGGCCCCGGCGCGGCAGAAGAGCGGTGGCTGCGTACGGCTGCAAAGTGCGCCGCGGCTGACCAAGTGGCTGTTCGGCAAGTCGTTGGTGGCAACCTCGAAGACGCCCGAGCAGAAAGTATCGGTGCCGGTCCCGGTGCCGGTCTATGTCACCTATCTGACCGCCGCGCCCGAGAATGGCGAGATCGCGTTCCGCAACGACATCTACAACCGCGACGGGTTCGGCGCGGCGGCCCAGCAGCCCGAGCAGACTGCCCAGCGCTAAGCGGGCGTGCGATAGTCGGCGAGGATCGATCCGGCGGCGGCGAGTTCGGCCTCGTGGGTTACCTCGCGCCACGGTTCGGCAAGGGCTTGTTCTTCCCATTCGATCATCGCCGGGAGGGCAAGCATATGCTTTACCCAGGCGGTGCCGAGCGGGCCCACTTCGATTGCGTAGGTGCGGATGCGAAACACGACCGGCGCGAAGAAGGCGTCGGCCAACGTGAAGTCGCGCCCGGCGAGAAACGGGCCGCCGAAGCGGGTCAGGCCGTCCTCGAACAATTCGGTCAGTCGCGCGATGTCGCGCTTGAGGGCGGGAGAGTCGGGGCCACGCCGAACGCGCGTGCCGACATTCATGGTGCAGTCGTTGCGCAGCGCCGTGAAGCCCGAGTGCATTTCGGCGCTGACGCACTGGACCCAGGCGCGGGCGTCGGGGTCGGTGGGCAAGACGCCGTCGTTGCGGTCGGCAAGGTAGAGCGCGATCGCCAGGCTGTCCCACACGCGCCGGTCGCCGTGGACCAGCAACGGGACCTTGCCGTTGGGGCTGAAGGCGCGGAAATCGTCGTGATTGTCGGGCTTGGCGAAGGCGACGAGTTCATCCTCGAACGGAATGTCGAGGGCCTTCATCAGCAGCCAGGGGCGAAGCGACCAGCTCGAGTAATTGCGGTTGGCGGTGATCAGCCGGTACATCGCGTCAGGCCTCGAAGTGCGCGGTGGTCTTCGCCCGGATCTCGTCGACCGTGACCCCGGGCGCGCATTCGATCAGCTTGAACGGCGAGCCATGGTCAGTCCGCTCGAACACCGCGAGGTCGGTGATGACCATGTCGACGACGTTCCTGCCGGTCAGCGGCAGCGTGCAGGCGGGGATGAACTTCGGCGTCCCGTCCTTGGCGTTATGCTCCATCACGACAATGATCCGCTTGACCCCGGCGACCAGGTCCATCGCCCCGCCCATGCCCTTGACCATCTTGCCGGGGATCATCCAGTTGGCGATGTCGCCGCCTTCGCTGACCTCCATCGCGCCCAATACGGTCAGGTCGATATGCCCGCCGCGGATCATCGCGAAACTGTCTGCCGAGGAGAAATAGGAGGAGGAGGGCAGCTGGCTGATGGTCTGCTTGCCAGCGTTGATGAGGTCGGCGTCGACCTCGTCGACATAGGGGAAGGGGCCGATGCCGAGCATGCCGTTTTCGGACTGGAGCGTGACCGTCATGCCCGCGGGGATGTTGTTGGCGACGAGCGTCGGGATGCCGATGCCGAGATTGACGTAATAGCCGTCCTTGAGCTCGCGCGCGGCCCGCGCCGCCATCTGGTTGCGGTCCCAGCCCTTGACCATCGTGGCCATCATGCGCTCTCCCGCTGGCGGGTCGTTCGAAA
>JALYIX010000202.1 GCA_030775565.1 Pseudomonadota bacterium
GTACAGCATCGATTTGATGCGCGAACTGCTCAAGCTCCCTGACACGCATCGCATCGGCATCGTCCCTGGATCGGATACCGGCGCCTATGAGATGGCGATGTGGACGATGCTCGGCGCGCGCCCCGTCACGACCCTCGCGTGGGAGAGTTTCGGCGAGGGCTGGGTGACCGATGCGGTCAAGCAGCTGAAGCTCGATCCGACCGTGATTCGCGCCGATTATGGCCAGATCGCCGACCTTGCCTCGGTCGACTGGTCGAACGACGTGCTGTTCACCTGGAATGGCACCACCTCGGGCGTTCGCGTTCCAGACGGCGGCTGGATCCCGGCCGACCGCGAGGGCCTGAGTTTCGCCGATGCGACCAGCGCGGTGTTCGCCTACGACATCGACTGGACCAAGGTCGATGTCGCGACCTTCTCGTGGCAGAAGGTGCTTGGCGGGGAAGGCGCGCATGGCGTGCTGATCCTTGGCCCCCGCGCGGTCGAGCGGCTCGAACGCTACACCCCCGCATGGCCGCTGCCGAAGGTGTTTCGCCTCGTGTCGAAGGGCAAGCTCGCCGAAGGCGTGTTCAAGGGCGAGACGATCAACACGCCGTCGATGCTCGCGGTCGAAGACGCGATCTTCGCGCTCGAATGGGCCAAGTCGGTCGGCGGTCCCGACGGGCTGATCGCGCGCAGCGACGCCAATGCGGCCGCGCTCGACAAGATCGTCGCCGAGCGGCCGTGGCTCGGGCATCTCGCCGCCGACCCCGCGATCCGCTCGAAAACCAGCGTCTGCCTGACCGTCGAGGGCGCCGACGAGGACTTCATCAAGAAATTCGCGGGCCTGCTCGAGGCCGAAGGCGCGGCGTTCGACATCGCCGGCTACCGCGATGCTCCGCCGGGGCTTCGCATCTGGTGCGGCGCGACCGTCGACACCGCCGATATCGAGGCGCTCGGGCCGTGGCTCGACTGGGCCCACGCCGAGCTCAGGAATTAGCCGTCACCCCGGCGTCGAGCCGGGGTCCCGCTTGTCGACCACTCGAACAGAAGCGCGACCCCGGATCACTTCGGGGGCGACGATCAAACAAGGATCGATCATCACCATGACCACTCCCAAAGTCCTCATCTCCGACAGCATGGATCCGCGCGCGGCGCAGATCTTCCGCGAGCGCGGCATCCACGTCGACGAAATCACCGGCAAGACCCCCGACGAACTCGCCGCGATGATCGGCGACTATGACGGCCTCGCGATCCGCTCCTCGACCAAGGTGACCTCGAAGATCCTCGACGCCGCGACCAATCTGAAGGTCGTCGGCCGCGCCGGGATCGGGGTCGACAATGTCGACATCCCCGCCGCCACCGCGCGCGGCGTTGTCGTGATGAATACCCCCTTCGGCAATTCGATCACCACCGCCGAGCACGCCATCGCCTTGATCTTCGCGCTCGCCCGCCAACTGCCCGAGGCCGACGCCTCGACCCAGGCCGGCAAGTGGGAGAAGAACCGCTTCATGGGGGTCGAGGTCACCGGCAAGACGTTGGGCCTGATCGGCGCAGGCAACATCGGCTCGATCGTCGCCAGCCGCGCGCTCGGCCTCCGGATGAAGGTCGTCGCGTTCGACCCCTTCCTCACCCCGGAGCGGGCGGTCGAGATGGGCGTCGAGAAGGTCGAGCTCGACCAGCTGCTCGCCCGCGCCGACTTCATCACGCTGCACACGCCCTTGACCGATCAGACCCGCAACATTTTGAGCCGGGAAAATATTGCGAAGACGAAAAAGGGCGTCCGCATCGTCAATTGCGCCCGCGGTGGACTGATCGACGAGGCCGCGCTCAAGGACGCGCTCGACAGCGGCCAGGTCGGCGGCGCGGCACTGGATGTGTTCGAAACCGAACCCGCCAAGGCCTCGCCCCTGTTCGGCACCCCCAACTTCGTCTCGACTCCCCATCTTGGCGCCTCGACCAGCGAAGCCCAGGTCAATGTCGCGATCCAGGTCGCCGAGCAGATGAGCGATTTCCTCCTCCTCGGCGGAGTCACCAACGCACTCAACATGCCGAGCCTGTCGGCCGAGGAAGCTCCCCGGCTGCGCCCCTACATGGCGCTCGCCGAAAAGCTCGGCAGCCTCGTCGGCCAGCTCGCCCATGGCTCGATCGGCTGCCTGTCGATCGAGACCGAGGGCGCCGCCGCCGCGCTCAATGCCAAGCCGATCACCGGCGCGGTGCTGGCGGGCTTCATGCGCGTCCATACGGACACGGTGAACATGGTCAACGCGCCCGTATTGGCCAAGGAGCGCGGGCTCGACGTGCGCGAGGTGCGCCATGACCGCGAAGGCGATTACCACACGCTGCTGCGCGTCTCCGCCCGCACCCAGGCCGGCGAGCGGACCGTCGCCGGCACGCTGTTCGGCAACTCCGCGCCGCGCCTCGTCGAGCTGTTCGGGGTCAAGGTCGAGGCCGATCTGGTCGGCGACATGCTCTACATCGTCAACGAGGATCGCCCGGGCTTCATCGGCCGCCTCGGGACCTTGCTCGGCGAGGCCAATATCAACATCGGCACCTTCCACCTCGGGCGGATCATCGGCGGCGATGCCATCCTGCTGCTCTCGGTCGACGAGCCGGTCGGCCCCGCCGTCGTTGCCAAGGTCGAGGCGCTTGCCGGGGTCAAGCTGGTTCGCCCGCTCAAATTCTGAGCTTTGACCAGTGCGGCGGCCTCGCCTAGAGCGCCGCCGCAATCGAAGGAAATATCGTGGGCAATGTCACCGTCATCGGCGCGCAGTGGGGCGACGAGGGGAAGGGCAAGATCGTCGACTGGCTCGCCAGCAGGGCCGACGTCGTCGTCCGCTTCCAGGGCGGGCACAACGCCGGGCACACGCTGGTGGTCGGCGAGGCGGTGTATAAATTGTCGCTGCTCCCGTCGGGCATCGTGCGCGGCACGCCCTCGGTGATCGGCAATGGCGTGGTGCTCGATCCTTGGGCGCTGAAAGCCGAAGTCGAGCGCATCGCCGGGCAAGGGATCGCTATCACGCCCGACGTGCTGATGATCGCAGAGACCTGCCCGCTAATCCTCCCCATCCACCGCGACCTCGATGCGCTGCGCGAGGACGCTTCGGGCGCGGGCAAGATCGGCACGACCCGGCGCGGGATCGGCCCGGCCTACGAGGACAAGGTCGGCCGCCGCGCGATCCGGGTCTGCGACCTCGCCCATCTCGACCAGCTTGGACCCCAGTTCGACCGCCTCTGCGCCCACCACGATGCGCTTCGGGCCGGCTTCGGCGAACCCCCCGTCGACCGCGAACTGCTCCGCGCCGAACTGGCCGAGATCGCCGACTTCGTGCTGCCCTTCGCCAAGCCCGTATGGCGCGACCTCGACGAGGCATCGCGTGCCGGCAAGCGCATCCTGTTCGAAGGCGCGCAGGGCGTCCTGCTCGACGTCGACCATGGCACCTATCCGTTCGTCACCTCGTCCAACACCGTCGCCGGGACGACCGGATCGGGATCGGGCATGGGGCCATCTGCAGCCGGCTTCGTGCTCGGCATCGTCAAGGCCTACACCACCCGCGTCGGCAGCGGGCCGTTTCCGACCGAACTCGATGACGAGACCGGCCAGCGCCTCGGCGAGCGCGGTCACGAGTTCGGCACCGTCACTGGACGCAAACGCCGCTGCGGCTGGTTCGACGCGGTGCTGGTGCGGCAGGCGGCGGCGGTGAGCGGCATCACCGGCATCGCGCTGCCCAAGATCGACGTGCTCGACGGGTTCGACACGATCAAGATCTGCACCGGCTATCGGATCGGCGGGCGGACCTACGACTATCTCCCCGCGCACGCCGC
>JALYIX010000203.1 GCA_030775565.1 Pseudomonadota bacterium
GCGGCCCGGATCATCGGCCCCGAGAAGCCCCATGCGATGGCGTCGTCGCGCGACACCACGCCGATGTCGACGTTGCGCTGCTTGAAGATGCGGTTGTCGGCGACCAGGCTGATCGCGTCCTCGAAAATCTCCGGAATGCGGTCGAGCATCTTGCCGATCGCGTCGAACGACTTGGGGGTGATGTCCTGATGGACCCCGCCGACGCGGAAATAATTGGCATGCATCCGCGCGCCCGACACCGACTCATAGATCTGCATCGTATCTTCGCGGATCTCGAACAGCCACAGGTTCGGAGTCATCGCGCCGACGTCCATGACGTGGCTGCCAAGGTTGAGCATATGGTTCGAGATTCGCGTCACCTCGGCCATCATCACGCGGATATATTGGGCGCGCAGCGGCACCTCGATCCCGAGCAATTTCTCGACCGCGAGCACATACGAATGCTCCATGCACATCGGCGAGCAGTAATCGAGCCGGTCGAAATAGGGCAGCGCCTGAGCGTAGGTCTTGTATTCGATCAGCTTCTCGGTGCCGCGGTGGAGCAGGCCAACGTGTGGGTCGACCCGCTCGACGATCTCGCCATCCAATTCCATGATGAGACGCAGCACGCCATGCGCCGCGGGATGCTGCGGGCCGAAATTGATGGTGAAATTCTGGACCGCCTCGTCGCCCGGCGTGGCCTCCACCGGGATCGCGCCGACCTCGAGCGTGCGCGTGCTCATGCCTTGGGCTCCTTCGGCGCAGCGTCAATCTTCTTGACCGATTCCGCATTGGCCGCGGCACCGGCGCCGGTATCACCGGTCTTCTCGGTCACCTTGGGCGTCCCCGGCGGCGGGGTAGCGGGAACCGCGTTGGTCGCGGTCGGCGCAGGCGCGGGCGATGGCCCAGCCCCCTGCCCTTCGGCCTTTTCGTCGCCGGGCAGCCGATATTCAGGCCCTTCCCACGGCATCAGGAAGTCGAACGAGCGGAAGTCCTGCGCCAGCTTGACCGGCTCATAGACGACCCGCTTCTCGGCCTCCGAATAGCGCAGCTCGACATAGCCGGTCAGCGGAAAGTCCTTGCGCTGCGGGTAACCCTCGAAGCCGTAATCGGTGAGGATGCGGCGAAGGTCGGCATTGCCGGCGAAGGTCACGCCATACATGTCGAACACTTCGCGCTCGAGCCAGCCCGCAACCGGCCACAGCCCCGTCACGCTCGGCACCGGCGTCGTCTCGTCGGTCGCGACATGGACCCGCACGCGGTGATTATGGGTCAGCGAGAGAAGGCAATAGACCACCTCGAACCGCTCGGGCCGATCGGGGAAATCGACCCCCGCGATCTCCATCAGCTGCTGGTAGCCAAAATCATCGCGCAGTGCTTTGATCACCGCGAGGAGATCGTCCCGCTTGACGTCGAACGCCGTCTCCAGCCCTTCGCGCGCGGTCGCGGCGAGCGTCGAGAAGTCGGCGGTCGAGGCCGAATAGCGGGGCGCGGTGCCGGGCATCACCGCTCGATCGTCCCTTCGCGGCGGATCTTCCGCTGCAATTGCATGATCCCGTACAGCAATGCCTCGGCGGTCGGCGGGCAACCCGGGACGTAGATATCGACCGGCACGATCCGGTCGCACCCGCGCACCACCGAGTAACTGTAGTGGTAATAGCCGCCGCCATTGGCGCAGCTGCCCATCGAGATGACATATTTGGGCTCGGGCATCTGGTCGTAGACCGTGCGCAGCGCCGGGGCCATCTTGTTGCACAGCGTGCCAGCAACGATCATCACGTCCGACTGGCGCGGGGACGCGCGCGGCGCAACGCCGAACCGCTCGAGGTCGTAGCGCGGCATGTTGACATGAATCATCTCGACCGCGCAGCACGCCAGCCCGAACGTCATCCACCACAAGGACCCGGTCCTCGCCCAAGTCGTGAGGTCGTCGAGGCTGGCAGTGATGAAGCCCTTCTGGTCGAGATCGGCGCGCATCTGCAGGAAGCGCGCTTCCTCCTCGCTGCCCGCGATGAGCCCGGCCTTGCGGGCAAGGTCCTCCTCGGTCGGAGACGGGTTGAGCATCACTCCCATTCGAGTGCCCCCTTCTTCCACGCATAGGCTAGGCCCAACGCGAGTTCGGCAAGGAAACCCATCATCGCGATCCATCCGGTCCAGCCGGTGAACTTGAGGCTGACCGCCCACGGAAACAGGAACGCCGCCTCGAGGTCGAACACGATGAACAGGATCGCGACGAGGTAGAAGCGCACGTCGAACTGCGAACGGCTGTCCTCGAATGCGGGGAAGCCGCACTCATATTCGGCAAGCTTCTCGGGTGTCGGCTTGTGCGTGCCGGTCAGCCGGCTGACCAGCATCGGCAGGAACACGAACGTCCCCGACAGCGCAAGCGCGATCCCCAGGAACAGGAGGATCGGCAGATATCCAAAGGCGACAGAGGCCAAGGGGAACTACTCCGGGGGACGAATCTTGGGGGCGCTTTAGGACAGGGGCCGTGACCCCGCAACAATTACGCGTGGCTACCGCAGCGCGCCCACCAACAGCTTGTGCAACTTGCTGTGCAGATCGCCGTTGCCGGCCAGATACTCGCGCCGTTCGAACATCCGGTTCTGGCCACGATAGTCGGTGATGTAACCGCCTGCTTCCTTGACCAGCAGCACGCCGGCGGCCGAATCCCACGGGTCGAGATCTTCCTCCCAGAAGCCGTCCATCCGACCCGCCGCGACCCACGCCAGGTCGAGCGCGGCCGAGCCGAACCGGCGAATACCCGCCACTTCGGGGGCGATCGCGCCAAAAATCCGCGACCAGTTGGCGACGTTGCCGCGGCCGAAATGGGGGATGCCGGTGCCGATCATCGCCTCGTCGAGATGGCGCCGCGAGGACACGCGAAGTCGGCGGTCGTGGAGCCAGGCGCCGCGCCCCTTCTCGGCCCAATAGCTCTCGTCGGTCATCGGCTGATAGACCAGTCCCTGGGTGATCTCGGGCGTGCCGTCGGGTTTCTTCTCCTCGACCGCGATCGAGATCGCGAAATGGGGCACGCCGTGGAGGAAGTTGGTCGTGCCATCGAGGGGATCGACGATCCACCGCGGCTTGGCCGGATCGCCCGCGATCTCGCCGCTTTCCTCGAGCAGCATGCCCCAGTCGGGCCGCGCCGCGCGCAGTTCCTCGATCAGCGTCTGCTCGGATCTTTTGTCCGCCATCGAGACGAAGTCGCCGGGGCCCTTCTTGGAGACCTGCAGCTGCTCGACCTCGCCGAAATCGCGGCGCAGGCGCGGCGCCGCCTTGCGCGCGGCGCGCTGCATCACGGTGATGAGGCCCGAATGGGAAACCATCAGTCGGCCCGCCTCACATAGGTCTGCTCATAAACGTCGACGACGATCTTCGTGCCCGCGCCGATATGCGGCGGGACCATCACGCGCACGCCATTGTCGAGGATCGCGGGCTTGTAGGACGACGACGCCGTCTGCCCCTTCACGACCGCATCCGCCTCGACGATCATGGCCTCGATCGTGTCGGGCAACTGGACCGAAATCGGCCGTTCGTCATAGAGTTCGAGGACGACTTTCATACCATCCTGCAGGAACGCAGCGGCGTCGCCGAGCAAGTCGCGGGGCAGCTGGATCTGCTCGTAATTGACCTCGTCCATGAAGGTCAGCGCATCGCCCTCGGCGTAGAGGAACAGGAAGTCCTTGGTGTCGAGGCGGACGCGCTCAACCGTCTCCGCCGAGCGGAAGCGGACGTTGTTCTTGCGCCCGTCGATGAGGTTCTTCATCTCGACCTGCATATAGGCCCCGCCCTTGCCCGGCTGGGTGTGCTGAATCTTGACCGCGCGCCAGATGCCGCCTTCATATTCGATGATGTTGCCGGGACGAATGTCCACGCCGCTGATCTTCATGTGATCCGCCTATTTGCCTAAAGGTGAAAAGAGCCGCAGGTTCGACCATCGCTGGTCGAACCTACAAAAACACTGTCGCGCCCCTAACGGTTCGCGGCTTTTCCGGCAAGCAGCGGGTAGGGATTGATCGGGCTCCCCTGGTACCAGCGTTCGCCCGGGTTCATCTGGTTGATCGCGAAATGAAGGTGCGGTCCGTCGGGGCTGGCGTCGCCGCTGTGCCCGACGAGGCCAATTGGCGTTCCGACCGCGACGCGCTGACCCTCATGCAGTCCCGGCGCATAGGCCTGCAGATGAGCGTAATAATAGGTCCATTTGCCATCGTCCGAACGAACGTAGGCGGTCGTCCCGCCCTTCCCTACGCTTTCGAACAATTTCTCGACCGTGCCCGGCGCCGCGGCGACGACCGGCGTGCCCTCGGCAGCCAGGATGTCGATCGCATCATGACGCCTTGCGCCACCGGCACGCGCAGCGGTGAAGGTGTCCTGCAGTTGCGCCGGCTTGATCCCCGCGACGGGAATGGCGAGACCGGCGGGGCCGACCTCGACACCCTCTGCTACTGACACCGGGGCATTTGCCTGACCCACCTTGACCGTAGCTTCGTCGCCTTTGCCTTCGACCCGCCCATTGACCCGCGCCGACTCCGCCTGCGGGCTGCGACTGATGCCGAACGCAAAAATCCAGAAAGCGCTGGTCAGGACCGCGGTGAGGACAACCGTGGCGAGCGTCTTGACCATCAGTTGGTAAACACCGCCTTGAACCCGGGCTTGAGCATCCGCGACAGGCGCAGCACGTCCCAGTTGCTCAGGCGAATACAACCATGGCTCTCCGCGCGTCCGATCGTCTCGGGCGACGGGGTGCCGTGAATTCCGTAATGCTCCTTCGACAGGTCGAGCCACGCTAACCCGACGGGTCCGTTCGGCCCTGGCTTGAGCATCTTGTCGGCGGCAGTCTTGTCCTTCGCGTCCCAGAACAGATCCGGCTGGTAATGGAATGGGGGCAGGAAGGCATAGGTCGTCGCCTTCCACAGCCCGAGCGGCAGCGGATCGTGGGTCGAGCCCATGGTGACGGGGAATTGCGCGACGACCTGGCCCTGCCCGACGTCCTTTGGCGATGTATATTTGGCGCCCTTGCCACCGTCCTTGGTCAGCGGACCCGCCGGCGGTGTCCCCTTCATCACGCGCAGGACGCCTTCATGCTTTGAGACGACGACATAATCCCCCTGCATCGCACCCGCATCGACATTGAGCTTGGCGAACCACGGCTTGATGTCGTCCTTGACCCCGTCGTAATTCTGGTTCGCGGCGACGACATTGGGCAGCTTCAGCGACTGCCCCGCGCCGATCTTGGCGTCCGGGCCATTGAGCGCGAGGATCGTGTCGGGTGTCGTGTGAAACTCCTCCGCCACTTCCTCGAGCATGTTGCGATAGCC